>JBDLIV010000115.1:0-5747 GCA_039714675.1 Thermodesulfobacteriota bacterium | reverse complement strand
AAACTGTTTCGACTTGTATCGGTATCTTTAAGATTTTTCACTGTGGACTATGTCAAAAACGAAATTCTCATAATGATGAATTCCAAAGAGTTTACTATTAATAATAATCTTGGGTTTTTTGTGTCATAGTCAGGTATGATATCTTGTGTTTTAAAAAAAATAATCCATCACTTAGATAATCAACTTTCACTATAAAAAAATATTTATTTTGATGGGATTTGAAAATATTATGAGGTGAGCCATTCTGGCTATAATTCTCTATCTTTAGAACTGGTATAATACAGAAGATTTTGTTGGAAGGTCTTTGGTTTTACCAATCTGAAAAATCAAGTTTACTTGCATGCAGGTAACTTATTCGAATACGTAATCATTCAAGAAATATCCGCAATATTGTGCTGATGCGCCCGGTGAACTCAATGATTGAATTCAAGCAGATTATCGGGAGAGGCATACCCCTGTTTGATGACAAAGATTATTTTATGATTTATGATTTATGATTTTATGAAAGCATACCAGTATTTCAGTGATCCTGAACGGTGTCAAACAACACCAGCTTTAACTTTTTATAAGGTGTCTACATTCAGGTATCTGGGGTTTAATCTGATGATTCACAAAACCTTAAACCTGTTAAAAAATGCCTTGACTTTAGTATATTGTATACCGTATACAATATACTGATAGTTTTCACTTAAATATAATTATATAAATGGTAATGGAGACGATTATGGAACTTTTCAAAAATCTTACCGTACTATCCCTTGAGCAGGCAACTGTTGCCCCATATCTTACCTATAGACTTGCCCAGGACGGAATGAATGTTATTCGTCTTGAACACCCGGTATATGGTGATCCCAACCGGTTTATCGGCAGCAATGTTCTTGATGAAAAAAGAATGAACTCCTATTTTCTGTGCATTAACTCAGGAAAAAAAGCTCTCTCTTTAAACATGGCTGATCCTGAAGGAAAAGAGATATTTAAAAAACTGATTAAAGAGCTTGATGTTGATATTTTTATAACAAATCAACTGCCTAAAAATTATGAAAAACTCGGCATGGCATATGAGATCATGAAAGAGGTTAAACCTGATATTATCTGGCTTGGTCTTACCGGATTCGGCCCTGATTCCAATGAAGGGGCTTATGATCCAATTCTGCAGGCAAGATCGGGTTTGATGGAACTTACAGGAGAAGCAGACAGTGACCCTCAGGTCTTAGGTATTCCCCTGCCGGACATGGGAACCAGTGAACATGGGTACGGTCTTTTAATGAAGGCGCTTTTTAAACGGGCAGCCACAGGAGAAGGCACACGTATTGATCTCTCCATGTTTGAATCAAGTGTATCCTGGATGACAGTACCCATTACCCTTTCCAAAAGCTTTGGGGCAAATATTTCAAGGCGCGGAAATACCCATGAGTTTTTCAGTCCTGTATCTGTTTATAAAACCAGTAACGGTTTTGTCTATCTTGCTGTGGGAAATGATAAACAGTGGAACTCAATGGTTTCCCAGGATATGTTCAAATCCCTTGCAAAAAAAGAGTATGAAAACAACAAGGGCAGAATTGAAGATGTTATAAATTTGAATAAGGCAATTAATGCAATTACTGAGCAGCATACTTCTGAAGAGCTTATTGAATTGTTCAACTCCATTACAGTTCCTATTTCAAAAATTAAAGACGTAAACGAGGTGGTGGAAGATCCTCTTGTTGCAAAGCGTATTATTACTTCAACAGATCCCAAAACAGGTACAAAAGTAACTCTTGCACCGCCGCCAAACATGACCCCTTTTCTTGAAGAGAGTAATCAGGAACTAAGCTTTCCTCCAAGATTCGGCGAGCAGAACCAGGAAATATATGGAGATATGCTTGGGTATGACGAAGCAGCGCTTGCAGAACTTAAAGAAAAAGGCGTTATTTGATATTTAACAAAAATTTGCACTTAAACAAGAGTAAATAAATTATGAAACTAAATAACAAATTTCGAGAGAGAAAATCCCTTGGTCAGGATGTGTTTGATTACCTGAAAAAAGCTATTATTGATCAGACCATAGAGCCTGGTTCAAGGCTTGTGGAAAGCAAAATTGCTGAAATGCTCGGCATAAGCAGGACACCTTTAAGGGAAGCTTTGCACAAACTTGAAAGAGAAGACTGGATTGAAAAGACACCTTCGGGCGGATTCCAGGTCGTCACCCTGACAAAAGATGACATTGAGCAGACTTTTGGGATCAGAAGCGTTCTTGAAGCGTATGCTGCAAGGCTTGCTGCTGAAAATTACAACACCAAAGATCTTGATCCTCTTGAGAAAAAGATAAAAGAGTTTCAGCAGTGCCTTGAAAAAGAGCATGATTATGTCAAACTCCAGAAAATTAACACTCAGTTTCATGATCATTTATATGCCTTGAGCAAAAGCCCTAAATTAGTCAAAATGATTAACCAGCTGCGTGCACATATCTCAAGATTCAGGCAGATACTCTTAAAACAGAAAGAGTTTGCCCAAAAAAGCAATGATGATCATATCAAGATGGTTGCTGCCATTAAAGAGAGAGACGGGGCAGCTGTTGAACAGCTTGTAAGAAAACATATTTTAAAAGGCAAAAATGCTGTTTTAAATGAACTGGCACATGAACAGGAAGAGAAAGTCAGTGCCTGACATTAAGGAGATATTATCAGGGAACAAATTTGCAGGTGCAAGGGCCATCCGTCTTGTTGAAGACAATGACGCATCAGCCTTTGATCTGCTTAAGGGTTTGTATCCCCATTCTGGCAAAGCCTTTATAATAGGCATTACAGGTTCTCCCGGAGCCGGGAAATCAACCCTTATTGATGCCCTGATCAAAGAGTTTAGAAGCCGTGACAAAAAGGTAGCTGTTCTTGCTGTTGACCCTTCAAGCCCTGTTTCAGGAGGTGCAATCCTCGGGGACAGGATTCGCATGCAGAGACATGCAACAGATGACAAGGTTTTTATAAGATCAATGGCTTCCCGTGGACAGCAGGGAGGACTTGCAAGGGCAGGAAAGGATGCGGTTATTGTCCTTGATGCAATGGGATATGAGATTATCATTATTGAAACCGTGGGTGCAGGCCAGACACAGTTTGATATAAAAGATATTGCACATTCAACCGGTATTGTAACCATCCCAGGAGCAGGAGACGGTATCCAGGCTGTTAAGGCTGGAATTTTTGAAACAGGGGATATATTTATTGTCAACAAAATTGATAAGCCGGGTGCTGACGAATCTCTATTTCAACTGCAGAATATGATCAGCATGAAAAATACTGCAAAAGACCAGTGGGAACCCAAAGTGGTACAGACCCTGGCCCAGGATGGAACCGGTGTTAAAGAACTTGTTGATGTTTTTTTATCCCATCTTGATTTTATGAAAAACAACAAAATTTTTAAAGAAAAGCAGACAAAAATGGAAAAGTCCTATTTTAACTCTTTGCTAAAGGATCTGATCCTGGAAAAAGTCCTCGGGTTTATAAAAACATCAGGGGAGTATCCGGAAATTTTATCAAAAATCCAATCCGGTTCAATTGATCCCTTTAGTGCAGCCACATTGATGTCAGACAAAATAGTTGCCCGGGAAATCTGATTTGCCATGAAAGTTTTGGAAAATTTAAATTTTAATAAAAAAACAGCATAATAAAGCAATCTCATCACAATGGAGGAAAATAATTTATGGAAACAAATAAAAAAATCCGGGTATTATTAGCAAAACCCGGGCTTGACGGACATGACAAGGGCGCAAAGATTGTTGCCCTGGCACTGCGTGATGCAGGTATGGAAGTTATTTACTCAGGCCTTCACCAGACCCTTGAACAGATCATAAACACAGCCACACAGGAAGCCGTGGATATAATCGGTCTGAGCATTATGTCCGGAGCCCACCTGCCCATATGTGAAAAACTGCTTGCCATGATGAAAGAGGGCGGACTTGATGATATTTATCTTACCGTGGGCGGCGTTATACCCTTTCAGGACATTCCAAAACTTGAAGAGATGGGAGTGGCAAAAATTTTCCCCGGTGGTTCTTCTTTTGAGGAAATTGTTGCAGGCATTAACGAACTGGAAATCAAAAAATAAAAAACTGGAGAAAAAATGGGTGTTGCAAAATATATAAAAGATGAACGTGGCGCAATAAAAGAGGTAACCTACCAGTCAGGCATAAAAGTCAAGCCCTCGTATGGACCTGAAGACCTTGAAAAAGCAGGATTTGAATATGACAAAGATCTTGGAAGTCCGGGAGAATATCCATTTACCCGGAGCCTTCATCCGGAAAGCTATAGAAGCCGGGCATGGACAACAAGGCAGTATACAGGGTTTGGGACTCCGGAAGAGACCAACGAGCGCTTCAAGCTCATGATTGCCAACGGCCAGAACGGTCTTAACGTGGCATTTGATCTTCCCACCCAGATGGGTTATGACTCGGACCATCCCCTGGCCCAGGGCGAGGTCGGCCGGGTTGGGATGGCAATAGATTCACTCAAGGATTTTGAAACTGCCTTTGCAGGTATTCCCCTTGATAAGATAGGCTCTGGTTTAACTATTAATGCTGTTGCCACAATTATGATGGCAATGTACCAGGCAACTGCTGAAAAATTCGGATATTCAAAAAACCAGATCTCCACAACCCCACAGAATGATATTTTAAAGGAAATGATAGGCCGTGGCGCATGGATTTTTCCTGTGGAACACGGGGTAAGGCTTGTGGGCGACTCCATTGAATATGCAGTCAAGGAGCTGCCAAGATCAAATCCTGTCAGCCTTTGCGGATACCATATCAGGGAATCAGGAGCCACACCTGCCCAGGAAATCGCCTATGCTTTTTCCATTGCAAAAGACTATATTGATAATGTAACGCAAAGGGGCATCAAGCCTGAAGATTTTGTAGGAAGATTTTCCTTTAATCTCAATGTTTACGGCAATTTGTGGGAACAGATTGCAAAATTCAGGGCAGCTAGAAAACTGTGGGCAAAAATGCTGAAAGAAGAATATGGAGTAACGGACAATAAAAAACTCTTTTTAAGAGGACTTTTCGGAGGCGGCGGTTCCGGTCTTACCAAGGAACAGCCTGAAAACAATATCATGAGGGGAGCTTACTATGCTCTTGGTGCAGCTCTTTCCGGCGCACAGACCACGGCTTTATGCTCTTTTGATGAAGCTTATACCATTCCCACCCCGCGCTCTGCCCTGCTCTCTTTACGAACCCTTGAAATGCTCATGGATGAAGTAGGACTGCGGGATACTGTTGATCCCCTTGCAGGTTCATATTTTATAGAAACCCTGACTCTTGAGATGGAAGAAAAAATCCTTGAGGAGATGAAGGAAGTTGAAAAATGGGGCGGCATGACCAAAGCAATCTCCAGCGGATTTGTCCAGAGAAAAGTTTCTGCCCAGGCCTATGAATATGAAAAAGGCCTTCAGTCAGGAGAGTATTCAAAGGTCGGCCTCAACCAGAAAACAGAAGATGGTGAAGCTGAAAAAACCGATGTGGAACTCCATGAATATAATGAAGAGTGGGCTGAAAAATCAAAAGCCAATTTAAAGGAACTCAAAAGGACAAGAGATGACAAGGAAGTAAGCCAGAGCCTTGCAGCCCTTGAAAAAGCAGCCAGAGGCAGTGACAATGTCATGCCTCACCTTGTTAAATGCTGCCATGCTTATGCCACGGTAGGAGAAATGGCAGGCGTTTTCCGAGAAGTATTTGGAGAATGGAATGAACCCGATTTTTATTAATTTGGACGAATATT
>JBDLIV010000114.1:0-5755 GCA_039714675.1 Thermodesulfobacteriota bacterium | reverse complement strand
CTGATCCAATTTTTGAATTGCAGTTTGAACTGAGTCATCTATGCAGATGCCAAGAGCTTTTGCCAACGGATTTACATACGAAATAATGCCATTCTTCCATGTATCTCTTGCAACCCCAATACATGCAGAAGTATGGTAAACGGTTGCTGCTGCAATGCCCTCATTCTGAAGCAAATCAAGGCTGACTATCCCTGCCTGATCTTTACCAACACCGGCATCATTAAAGATAACCAGATGGGCCGGATCTTGTATTGCATAGCTTGCTGCGGCAGTTCCACCGTGCGAGCCTGAAACAATTATATCGTCTCTTTCATCAAAGGAAATATATGATATCGAATCCATCAAAATAACCCGGCGTCCTGCAATTATTGCAACTTCTTCTTTCATCACATCTCCTTTATTTTACAAACAGACATCATCCATCTTCGTATAAAACCCATAGCTACACCCCCACAATCCTGAAGGAGATAACGTGTTTTAACTGTCGGGGCCAACTTGAACATGTCATTAAACCACCAGTGTAAAACAATTATATATTTCTCCCTAACATGGAGCTTTAAAACAATTTTCTAAGATGATTTTATTGATTTAACTGCTTTAACTACATCAGATGCATCAGGCAGACAAAAATCTTCCAGCACCGGAGAAAATGGCATGGGCACATCCTTTGCCGCCACTCTTTTAACAGGTGCATCCAGGTAGTCAAATAATTCATCCTGTATAATAGCAGTAAGTTCTGCACCAAACCCACCAGTAAGGCAGGCTTCATGTACTATGACAACATTGCGAGTTTTACGGATTGATTTAGCAATGGTTTCCATATCCAGAGGCTTAAGTGTCCTTAAATCCACAATTTCAGCATCAATATTTTGATTATGAAGCTCATCAGCAGCCTCTTTACACATATAGTAGGCTGAACCGTAGCACAACAGGGTAACATCCTTGCCTTGACGCTTTACAGAAGCCTTTCCCAAAGGAATTAGATAGGGTTTTTCAGGTACATGCCCCTCTTTTGAGAAGAGTAGTTTGTGCTGGAAAAACATTACTGGATCATCATCTCTAATGGCTGATTTAATTAATCCTTTTACATCTGAGGGTTCGCTTGGAACTACCACTTTCAAGCCTGGAGTGTGTATAAACCATGCTTCCAGGGATTGAGAATGCTGGGCTGCCGCCCTTAATCCACCACCATCCGGACACCATAATACCATAGGCACTTTTACCTGACCACCAGACATGTATCTGATTTTAGCAGCCTGGTTGCACAGTTCATCCATACAGCAGGTTACAAAATCAGAAAAATGCATATCAACAATGGGGCGCATGCCGGTTAAAGCCCCTCCAAGGCCCACCCCTGTAATGGCAGCTTCACTTATGGGGGCATCAATAATTCGGTCTGGAAATTGTGTTGGAAGACCCTTGAATTGAGCAAATATTCCCTCATGAACCCGTATATCTTCTCCAATTATAAAAACATTTTCATCTTTTGTCATCTCTTCATTTAGAGCTTCGGCAAGAGCTTCGGAAGCACTTATTATTCTCTCATTCATGATGCTATGCCTCCTTTAATATCATTTACATAAATATCTTCCATTGCCTCTTTGGCTTCAGGAAAGGGGCTTTTTTCCGCAAAAATTACAGCCTCTTTAATTTCTGCTGCCACATCTTCTCTGATTTTTTTTAAATCATTCTCTTTTGCTATACTGTTTTTAAGCATGTGTTGGGAAAATCTGTCCAGAGGGTCATTTTTTCCCTCCCATTTTTCTACATCCTCTTTAGTTCGGTATCTTTGTGGATCACCTTCAAAATGACCTTTGATACGGTATGTGTTATTTTCAATAAAGGTCGGCCCTTCACCATTTCTAGCTCGTTCAACTGCTTTCAAGGCTGCTTTTTTTACAGCAAGCAGGTCATTGCCATCAACTTCAATACCTGGCATATTATAACCGGCAGCCCTTTTACTAAGATTTTTTACAGACCCTGAATCTTTTTGTGGTGTGGTTGAAGCCCACTGGTTATTTTCTACTGCAAATATTATTGGCAGTTTCCAGATTGCTGCCATATTCATCACTTCATGGACAGGACCCCGGTTGGATGCACCATCGCCAAAAAAGCACACAGCTACCTGATCTGTTTTACGCATTTTAATAGAAAAACCTGCGCCTGCTATTATTGGAAGCCCGCCAGCCACAACACCGTTAGCTCCTAAAATACCAAGGGAGAAGTCTGCAATGTGCATGGATCCACCTTTTCCTCTGCAATAGCCGGTTTTTTTTCCAAACAACTCAGCAGTCATCTTTTT
This sequence comes from Thermodesulfobacteriota bacterium, assembly GCA_039714675.1. GTDB lineage: Bacteria > Desulfobacterota > Desulfobacteria > Desulfobacterales > Desulfobacteraceae > Desulfobacula. The sequence continues at coordinate 3,453 of JBDLIV010000114.1, read as the reverse complement.
AAGATCGGCTCCTTTGGCTATCATATGACCGTGCCCCCTGTGGGTTGTTGTGACATAGTCATCAGATCTCAAACAGGAACAGACACCTACACTGCTGGCTTCCTGGCCTATGGAGAGATGTATGAAACCTGGTATTGTACCTTTTGCAAAATGCTCACCAGCCATTATTTCAAATTGACGGACCTTTACCATGGAGCGGTAAAGCTCCAACAATGTTTTAGCATCTTCGACCATGCTTTTTCCTCCTGACTCTGCTTTTTTATTTAGTTTTTATGGTGTATAAAGTCCTGCTTTAACAGGCAGATATAAAGATAAAATCGGCAATAAAGAGAGAATAAGCAGTATTATAACATCCATAATAACATATGGAATAGCCTCTTTTGCAACTGAGTCTATATCGCCTTTTATAAGATTAGCTGCCGTAAAAAGATTGACCCCGACAGGTGGAGTTGCCTGCCCTATAGCCATTGCTGAGATAAATATTACTCCATACCAGAGAGGATCTATATGAAAGGCAATCAATACTGGTATTAAAATGGGCATAACAAGATATGAAATCGATATTGCATCAAGTATCATTCCTAATCCCAACAGCAGTAAATTAACAAGAATAATCATTATCACGGCATTAGGGGCTATTTGAATAATTGCATTCGCAGTTCTGTCTATGACATCAATGACCGATGCTGCCCATGAAAACATACCTGCAAAAACAACTATGAACATAATAACCGAGCTTGTTACACTGGCATCAACAAGTATTTTAACAAGATCCCTCCATGAAATAGAACGGTATATAAAAATGGCAACAAAAAGACTGTAAAAAACAGCCACAACTGCAGCTTCTGTGGGAGTGAATATCCCGGCATAAATTCCTCCGAGAATGATTACAGGAGTTAAAATGGCCCATATGGATTTTTTTAAAGAGATAAGAATCTCTTTTAACGATCCTCTTTGCTCAAGTCCGCGATAGCCTCTTTTTTTTGAAATAAGATATGCAACAAGAAGTGTACCTGCTCCTGTCAAAAGCCCGGGAACAACACCTGCGACAAAAAGAGCACTTACTGAAACACCGGTAATGTTGCCGTAAATAATAAAAGCAATGCTTGGGGGGATAATGATGGAAAGATCAGAAGCATTTGCAATTGTGGCACCTGCAAAACTTTTATCATACCCATGCTTTACCATTGGTGCAAGAAGAATCAGTCCGACAGCCGCTGTAGTCGCAGGTCCGGAACCAGAGAGAGCTCCCCAGAACATGCAGGTTAAAACAGCTACCATAGCAAGTCCGCCTGTTGATTTCCCCACTAAAAGTTCAAAAAATTCAGCAATGGTTGCTGCAAGTTTTGCCTTTTCAAGGATTACCCCTGCCAGAACAAAAAAAGGTACTGCAAGAAGTGGAAATGAAGCTATACCTGTTGAAAAGTTGATTCCGACCATTCCTATTCCAAGGTCGAAAAAATAGATAGTAACAATGGCAGCTATACCAAGAGAAGTTCCAATGGGAACTCCAATAGCCATTAGTACAAGAAAGGCCACCGCAATAACAGTAAATTCCATTACCTCTCTCCTTTCTCTTTCAGACCTTCTAATTTAGAAGCAGCATCCTTATATATTCCTATAAAAACAAATACAGATAAAACTGGGATACCAATATAGTAAATCCATACCGGGATCTCCAAAGCTGCTGATTTTGCCTGGAACATGGTCAATTCGTCATATATAGCCTGGATCACATAAAAATCAACTATAATAAAAAGAGCAGCACTTAAACCTGAACTGATTAATATGGCAAATTTTTTTAATTTTTTGGGGAAAATATTATAGAGTGTAACCATGCCCATCTGTCCACCCCGTTCAAAAGCAAGCCCTGAGCCTACCACAGTAAGCCAGACAAATAAATTAATAGTTATTTCCTCTGTAGCAGCGATGGAAAAGTGAAAAAGATAACGACTTAAAACATTAATAAAGGCAATAGCTGCCATGGTAAAAAGCAGTATTGCTGCAATCCAATGGTCTACTCTTATATGCTGCTGATCTTTTGTCTGACTCATTTAACACCTTAAAAAGTAATGATGAATAAAAATTCACAGCATAAATCAACTGTAGAAAAAGTTGTTTTATGCTGTGAATTATCTTTTTTATATGAAAAAATAAACTAACTATTTAAAAATTTTCCATAGTTTGTTGTGGGCTGGTGTCAGTAACAGACCAAATCAGCCCGTGGCTGTTATTTGCTCATATCTGAAACAGCTTTTTTATAAAGATCTTCTCCAATTTTTGGGATCCATTTTTTATACAGAGGTTTAGTTGCATCAGCAAAAGCTTTTCTCTGGGCATCTGTGAGATTAGTAACCACCATACCCTTGCTCTCTGCAAATTTGATCGGATCGGCAATTTTCATATCATGATTGAATTCATTTTTTAAGATATTTAGGGAAATATCGCCATCAAGTCCGGCACGGTTAAGAGCTTTTTCAAACCTTGCAGAGTCAATTGCAGATTCCCTGATTGCCTTTTGAATATCAGCAGGAAAGGCCTCAAACTGTTTTTTGTTCCAGTATATAATAACTGGATCAACAAGATAGTTCCATCTTGTAATATATTTGTGATATTGGTAAATCTGTACGGTAATGGCAACTCCTGGAAGAGGGTTCTCCTGCCCGTCAACCACCCCCTGCTGGAATCCTGTTACTGCATCTCCCCAGTTCATGTTCACAGGGTCAGCGCCGAGCTGTTTGAAGATATCAATGAAAATTGGACTTCCAACAACCCTGATCTTCAATCCCTTAAGATCATCAGGCATGAGAATAGGTCTTTTATTGTTGGTAACCTGTCTGAATCCATTCTCTCCCCAGCCAAGACCGATAAGCCCTTTTTTTTCCATTGCTGCAAAGACAGCTTTCCCAGTCTCACCATATTCCATTTTATCAAGATTTTCAAAGTTGTTTATAAAAAAGGGAAGTGAGAAAATGTTCATTTCGGGAATGACAGAAGCTGAATTAATAGTTGATTCATAAGCCATGTCAATGACACCTTTTGCAACCATCTGTGGAGATTTTAACTGGGCTCCTTTAAGGAGGGCACTTCCATAATATGGTTTTATGTTAATTTGACCGTTTGTCCTCTCTTTTACCAGTTCACAAAATTTTATGGCACCCATTCCCCAATAGAATTGAGGGCCTACATTAAGAGTCATTTTATACTCTTTTTTGAATTTTCCTGCTTCACTCTCCTGTGCAAAAGAAAACATCATGGCAATTACCGCCATACAAACAAAAACAGCCGTTAAAAATTTTGGAATTACTCTATCCATTTTTTCTCTCCCTCTCTTAAATTAAACGATTACTAAAAAAAATACTTTTTTCCCTTAATGTTTCAGTTTTAAAAACAAAGACTATTACAATCAAGAAGTAAAAAAAGTAAAAAAAGAATGGTAAAAAACTTTTATGG
>JBDLIV010000113.1:0-5831 GCA_039714675.1 Thermodesulfobacteriota bacterium | reverse complement strand
TTTACGAATCTATTTACATTTATTACATTTTGATCTTTCTAATAATTTACGCAATTAAAACACAAGAATGGCAAACAGCATGACACACAACCAAAAAATGAAAAAATCAACCATTTCGTGGATCAAGAAATCAAGCTTTATCTTAATCTGCATTTTTTTACTTTACGTGATTGCTGGCTTTTGGGTCGTTCCACCCCTGCTTAAACCCAGACTGGAAAATGAATTGTCCAGCCAAATTGGCCGTAAAGTCACTATAGAGGAGATTAAACTAAATCCTCTATCCCTTTCCGCCACCACAAACAATCTAATCGTCTACGAAATTGATGGAGAGCCTTTTGCAGGATTTGAGGAGCTATTTGTTGATGCCCAGCTCTCTTCCATTGTGAAGTGGGCCGTAACGTTCAAAGAAATTCGGATTATGGTACCTTTTGCTGTGCTAAAGTTATTACCCGAAAAAAAGCTAAATATAGACGATATACTTACAAAATTCAGTCAACCCAAGCATACGACTGATCAAAAAGCTAAATTACTTCCCGCTGTCATTTCAAAGCTACATGTTAAAGAAGGAAAATTTTCCATAGATGATTTAGCTGGAACAGAACCGATCCATGATACGTTTTCCCCCATAACCTTCACTTTGGAGAACCTGAGTACCTTGAAGCAGAGTCAGGGTGCATACAAGTTTGTTAGTGTAGGAGCGAGCGGTGGGAAATACCAGCTGGATGGCCAGCTCTCTGTAAATCCTGTCCGAGTAGAGGGAAGCTTCTCCACGACGGGAACAAATCTAAGCCAATTATGGAAACATTTAAAAGATCAGGTGTCTTTCCAAATCATAAATGGCACAACAGGAGCATCCGGTGACTATACGTTGGAATTCATCGATGGCACATTTAACGCCAAACTGCAGAATGGCAAATTTGAACTTAAAGATTTTAAGATGACGGAAAAAGGTAAAAATAGGCCGCTTATCGCTTTACCGTCTTTTTCTATGCAAGGGGTCGGTGCGGATTTAAAGACCCAGGAAATTATCATAGAAAAGGTTCAAACCGCTGATGCCAGAATGGAATCATGGCTTGAACCTGACGGATCCTTTAAACCTCTAAGTCAATTTCTAACAGATCTGCAAAAATTGCAGGAGGTGAAAAAAACTCGCTCTACTGAGCCAAAAACTACTGCAAGCCAGCCCTGGTATGCGACCATAAATAAAATTGAAGCGACCAACTGGGGAGCTGCCATTGAAGATCGAACAATGCCTAAACCAGTACGTTTCACCTTTGATAAGATCAAGGTTACGATAGACAATCTGAGTAACAAGAAAAATTTAAAGGCCAAAGTCGGTATTGCACTTGAAATAAACCAGGCGGGAACGTTCAAGGCGAATGGTTCTGCCGGCATAGACCCTCTGATGGGGGATTTGAACTTATTTTGTGATAAAATAGCTTTAAAACCCTTCCAACCTTATGTCGACACTGCGGTAAATGCCAAAATCGTAACCGGCACGACAAGTTCCAAAGGGCGTATTTTATACAAAGGCGTAGAAAGTCAACCACAAATTCAATTTCAAGGAGAATTGAGTATCGATGGTCTTGAGATTATGGATCGCCTCCAAACGAAAGATTTTATTAAACTATCGCAATTTAAAACCAGCGATATTGTTTTAGAACTTCTTCCCAACAAATTGCATGCTGCTAAGGTTTTAGTCAATAAACCACACGCCAGAGTAACCATCGACCAAAACGGTACGGTTAATGTCGTTGATGCTTTTACGCCTGTTCAAAAAAAGGATCAAAAAGGAAAAGAAAACCTGTTGCAACGATTGGTTAACTTTTTAATTCTGCAATTCAAAGGGCCAATGCCGATGGACGTTAATTTGGTTCAACTTCTAAATTTTACGGGAGATTTTGTCGACAATTCTATAACGCCAGCATACACAACCCACATGGAAATTACCAAAGGAACTGTTAAGGGGTTATCATCAGATCCCTCAGCAAACGCTGATTTCAAGATAGAAGGCAACATCGAGCAATCAGCAACTATTGAAAGTGCCGGTAAGATGAATCCTATGAATGCGCTGCAACATACTGAAGTTGATTTCTCTTTAAAGGATTTTGAACTCAAACCGATCTCTCCCTATTCTGCCAATTATGTCGGATACAACATTACACAGGGGAAATTACACCTGAAGCTGAACTATCGTGTTGCTGATGAGACACTTAATGGTGACAATAAAATTGAGATTGATCAACTAACCCTGGGCGATAAGGTAGACAGTCCTGATGCCCTTAATTTACCAGTGGCGCTCGGGGTTGCCCTGCTAAAAGACGACAATGGTCGCATCACACTTCAGGTGCCTGTCGGCGGGAATGTTAAAGACCCGAAATTTGATATTAGTCAAGCCATTAAAAGTGCTCTTACGGGAACTATTGATGATCTCAGCAACTCGCCGTTTTCTACGATCACAGAAATCGATGGTTTCAAGGGCGAAGAACTTCGTTTTATCGAGTTTGAATTTGGTCTTTCAGAATTGAGTGCGCAGACCACAAGAAAGTTGAATGCAGTGGCCAAATTTCTAAACGAAAGAACTGCTTTAACACTTGGTGTCCAGGGAACTGCTGACCGACAGATGGATTGGACCATTATGTCAGGAGGGCACATTAAAAAAGGAAAGCCTGCCAACAATCAGAAGGCTGCTAAAGTACAGCACGAAGATCTGGTCAATGGTAAAGATATAGATGATAATCAATTAAAAAAGCTCGCCCAAATGCGTGCTGAACAAGTGAAAACATACTTAACCCAACAAGGCAAGGTCGCTGCAGAGCGTGTTCGATTAGAACCCGTTCAAATTCAATCTTCACCCAATGGTGATTATGGTCATGTGGAATTGTCTCTTTCTGCACCATAGGAAAACAGTGGTGCCCCCCATTGACTGAACAGGTGATATTTCGAATCGCAAATGATCTTTAAAAGCCATTTTTTTGTCATAAAAACAATTTTTTTTATATTGTTTTTATTATCATCGTTAGATCTCCTAATGATTAATTTCTAATATTTTATAGCAAAAATTCAAGTCGTTGCAAAATTAACCTTTAAAGAATAGTAGATTTTCTATATAAAGTATTTATAGTAAACAGCTTGGAACAGGTAATGGAAAAGATAAAAGGAACTCCCTATGCTTACAGAGTTGGAAAAAAAAATAATCAGCCTGCTGCAAACAGATATACCGGTTGTTAAGCGACCATTCTTTGAAATGGCAGAACAGATTGGCATCACTGAAGATAAATTTTTAAGTGTATTAAAAGATCTTGATAAAAGAGGCATGATAAGAAGATTTGGAGCTACTTTAAAGCATCAGAAATCTGGATTTAAGGCAAATGCCATGGTAGCCTGGAAAGTTGATGAAGACAAGGTTGAAAAAGTAGGAAATATCATGACAGGCTTTCATGAAATCACCCATTGCTACAGACGGAATCCAGCTCCTGGCTGGAAATATAATCTTTATACCATGGTGCATGCAGCAAGCGAAGATGAGTGTTATGCCCTTGTAAAAAAGATTTCCAAAGCTGTGGGGCAGGATGAATATGAGTTGCTGTTCAGCAGGCAGGAGCTTAAAAAAACATCCATGAAATATTTTGAAGATTGATACTTCGCCCCATATCCTGTGTGTAAATCCCTGGATTCATGACTTTGCAGCCTTTGATTTCTGGGCTAAACCTCTCGGACTTTTGTCAATAGCTGCCATCCTGCGTAAAAAAGGATTGAAAATAAGCTATATTGACTGTCTTGACCGGTTTCATCCAAGGGAATCCAAAAAAATAAAACTGTTCTGGGATGGCAGGGGCCCCTTTAAAAAAACAGAAATCAATCTGCCAAAAGAGTTTAAAAATTCAGGATTTAAAACCATTGGGAAAAAATATTCACGCTATGGCATAAAACCTGAGTGGTTTACAGCTGACCTGGAAAAAACAGACAAACCAGATATCATTTTTGTTACCTCTTTAATGACCTATTGGGCCACCGGTGTAAAAGAAACCATAGAAATCATTAAAGAGATTTATCCTGAGGTTCCACTTGTTCTCGGGGGTATCTATGCCACCTTGAACTTTGATCATGCAAAAAAAAATACCCTGGCAGATCTTGTAATAAAAGGTGCAGGAGAAAATCAATTAAAAAAAATTATCAAGGATTTTACACGATTTGATTTAGATGACAGCTGTATATCTGATGATCTGAATGCATTGCCTTATCCAGCCCTTGATCTTCAAAACCAAATTGCCTATGCCCCGATCTTAACTTCACGGGGGTGCCCGTTTTCATGTGATTATTGTGCTTCCTCATATCTTGAACCAGAGTTCAGGCAAAGATCTCCTGAAAATGTATTTAAAGAGATCCAATACTGGCATGAAAAGTATAACGTTAAAAATTTTGCCTTTTATGATGATGCCCTGCTGATAAATGCAAAATCATATTCCTTCCCTCTGTTTGAAAAGATTATTGCTTCTAAGATGGATGTATGGTTCCACACACCCAATGCTCTTCATATCAATGCAATAACAAAGAAGGCAGCAGATCTAATGTTGAAAGCTGGTTTTAAGACCATCAGGCTGGGGCTTGAAACAACTCAATTTTCCCAAAAAAGAAGCCATGATATAAAAGTTGCTGAAAAGGATTTTTTTAAGGCCATTGAGAATCTGAAAACTGCAGGATTCAAAAAAACACAGATTGGAGCCTATTTATTATGCGGTTTGCCGCAACAAAATCTTGATGAAGTTGAAATTTCCATGGAAATTGTAGCAAAAACCGGAATAATGCCTGTCCTTGCCTATTATACCCCTATCCCCCATACACCAATGTGGGACAATGCTGTAAAGCATTCAAAATTTAATCTGCTTGAACACCCTGTTTTTACAAACAATACTCTTTTTCCATGTATAAATTCAGACATTGATTTAAAACGTATTTCCCGATTGAAAAATCTATCAATCTAATATATAACTTTCCTGTCTGTTAAAATTGTATTGTAATAACATAAGCATTAACCTTTTAAAGAGGTAAAATTTGGATTTAACTAATATAATAATTCAGACTCTCGGCGGCCTTGGTTTGTTCATCCTGGGAATGAAAACAATGACTGATGGCCTCCAAGCTACTGCTGGACAAAGAATCAGAAAGATTCTTGAAGCAATATCAGGCAATAGAGTTATTGGATGCGCAACAGGTGCAGGAGTTACTGCAATTGTACAATCCTCGTCTGCTACCACAGTCATGCTCATAGGATTTGTAGGTGCCGGCATGATGTCTCTGCAGCAGGCTGTGGGTGTGGTGCTTGGGGCAAATATCGGTACAACTATTACCGGCCAGTTGATAGCTATTAAATTAACAAAACTTGCCCTTCCTGCCATTGCCCTTGGCGTGCCTTTGAAGTTCTTTGCTAAAAAACGCAAATATCGATATTTTGGTGATATTGTTCTTGGATTTGGTCTTCTCTTTTTTGGTATGGTTGTTATGAAAAATGGTCTTTCTCCCATGAGAACTGATCCTCAATTCATATCCTTTTTTACAAAATTTACCACTGACAGTATAGGTGGTATTCTTTTATGTATATCCATGGGAGCAATTTTAACCATAATGGTTCAATCCTCATCAGCAACTGTGGGTCTTACTATGACACTTGCCTCCCAGGGACTTCTTGATTTTCCCACTGCCGTGGCTCTGGTTCTCGGGGAGAATATCGGTACAACCATTACAGCGGAAATTGCAACAATCGGCTCAAAAAGTATTAGTGCCCATCAGACGGCCCGGGCACATACCCTGTTCAATGTGCTGGGTGTCTC
>JBDLIV010000112.1:0-5849 GCA_039714675.1 Thermodesulfobacteriota bacterium | reverse complement strand
CGAAGTCAGCACCGGGATTCATGGCGGCAAAGCTGCCATGAACAAAAAATCTGTGGCCTGCCCGTCAGCATTTTTCTTGTTAGGCTTCTTTTTCAGCCTCAACAATACAATAAAACGGTTCGATATCAAGTTTCTCACCGAATTGGTTGATTTTTGTCATTTTTAATCCGCATTTTCTTAAGAATGATTCAACTGCTGTTTTAGGATCATTTGACATATCTATTCCAAATTTCCAAGGCTCTCCCCTTTTTTCTATTATACTCATTTGTCTTTTAACTATTTTTGAATATTCACCCAAACTGAATGCTTTGGAATAAAAGTCTTGAGCAATGATACTACCTTCTACACATAAATCAGCCATTTTCCTAAGTGTTTCTATGACAATATCAGCTTCCAAATACAAAGAAACACTTTGCCAAAGGAACAAAGTCTTTTTTGTTTTGTCAAAACCAGCTTCCAATAGTTTATCTCCCCAAGATTCGTTTGCATAATCAACTGGGATATAGGTAATCCAATCATGCTTTATACCTGCTTTTTTCATTGTTTCAACCTTAATATTTTGTGTATTAACCTGGTCGAGTTCAAAAACCTTTACTTTTTTTCCTTTTGTAAAGTGCAAAGCTATTAGATCAAAGCCAGCTCCGGGAATGACAATCTGCTCTATTTCATCAACATATTTTTCCATTATCCTGTCAAACATGAGGACCCGATTACCCGCAGTGGAAACTAAGGTTTCTTCACCTGTTTCATCAAGTTTTCCAAGCCTGGTGGTGAAACCAAATAACCGCTGGGAAATAATAAGAGCTCCCATAGTCGACCACAAACCAAAATGTGATTCACATGGAAACTTTTTTATAAATGCAACAGAAAGGTAATCCGGTCTGGTGTTAAAATAATGCATGAGCCACCTATATTGAAGCGCTTTAATTGCCGAGAAGGAGACGCCAAGTTTCTTGCTATTTCCCATTTCCTTGTAAATTCCATCTATTAGTCCAATAATAGCAAAAGGAATGAAAATTATTTGAATCGGTATATAAAGGATGATTTGAAAAAGCTTAATTAAGAGACGTGATATTCCGGGAAACTGTTTTTTTGTATTTTTGTCTGTCATAAGATTCTTTTACATATGGACTATTCAAAGCCTTCTCGTGCCATGGGGCAAGAAAACCGTCATAGTCAAAATTTTGCAAAACTATTATGCCTAACGATTGAGATCAGCAGCCACCCACTGCATGCACTTGCTATGTGTTTTAATCTACAACTTTGATCTTCACATCGATAACACCAGTACTTGTATTACCAATACTATTGAATGCAGAACGACTTAAGTCAATTATGCGTCCTCTTACAAATGGCCCTCTATCATTAATTCTTACAATTACGCTCTTACCATTTTTTACATTCGTGACTTTAACTTTTGTTCCAAAAGGCAGCTTCTTATGTGCTGCTGTATTGGCCGATTGATCAAAAAGCTCACCGTTAGCTGTTTTTTTTGATTGAAATTTCATTGCATAGAATGACGCTTTACCTGTTTCATGATAGCCTGTCACATGGGCATCATTATTCGATGCAATCCCACTACAAGCAAACGATAACAGTGTTAGGCAAACCAAAAAAACAATATTAATAATTGAGATCCTCATAATTTTTCTTTTATTATTAGTTCTTATTTACACATAATCTTGAAACATCTGCAGCTTGCCCGTAAGCATGTTATTGTTTAGAAACTAATCGAATTGTTTAAGTGTTCTATTTGCTTTTTTCTTGATAGCGATAACGATATTTTCCACCAGGTTGTTCCATTTATATCCACCAATGAAATTCGAATAAGTGACGTCTCCAACTTTTGTGACAGATCTTCATATATATTCGTACACATCAAGTCATAAAAAAGCAACCGATCGAAAACTTTAAAAAATATTCCATTTTATTTAAATTTAAAACCTCTTTTTTTTAAGAATGCTTTCATATGAGGACGTGCAGGACTGGTCATCATGACCGATATCTGATGTGTCCATGTATCTTCTCTGGAGGAATTGGAACGGTTTTGGTAATAAGCTTTACAGATTGCATTGTACTTTTCCAGGTCTGTGTTACTCTCCTGGTAGCACTCATCATTCAGGACCATACTGACCGGCAGTCTTGGTTTTTGTTCCTGATTTTCATCCGGGTATCCAAGACACATGCCAAAGACCGGATAAACATGATCAGGGATTTTCAAAAGTTTACAAACGGTTTCAGGGTCATTCCGAATACCGCCAATATAGACACCTCCAAGACCCAGGGATTCAGCAGCGATCATAGCATTTTGAGCTGCAAGGGCTACGTCCACCGTGGAAATGATGAACTGCTCGGTATACCCTGATACCATCTCTTTGTTTTCATACAGGCAGGCAGTTTGAGCTCTCTTTAAATCAGCACAGAATACAAGGAACAGCGGACTTGTTTCTACCCATGGTTGGGGGCCTGCAAGGTCCGCAATCTTCTTTCTCGTTTTTTTGTTTTTTACATGGATTACAGTATAGGCCTGAATAAAATTTGATGTGGCTGCCCAGCCAGCCGCCTCAATAATGGCATGCATTTTTTCAATGCTGACCGTTTCCGGTTTAAACTTTCGAATTGAGCGATGGTTTTTCAACAGATCAATCACCTGATTCATATGATTTATTCTCCTTTATTAATTTAATTCCAGCTAATCGTTTTGATCGGTGATACCACAAGTTCCAGCAGTGTTTTGAGGAGTACAGCGAAGAAAACATCCGCTGTAAACATTCGTTATGTAATTCATTTGAAACGTGATTTTGATTTTCTTATTGCCTCAATAAATCCTTCAATATATTCAAAAACGCCACATTAAAACCCTAATATTACAGGAGATTGGAATAGTATCCTCCTATCGTTTGATCAATTTTACACTTTCCATGATCACAAGGGTCAATAGGCCCAATCCAACACAGGTCAAAAACGATGTCCACGAAAGCAAGGTTAACTTGAATATATCTCTGAATGGAGGCACAAGATAGACGGTCAACAAGGCGGCTAATGAAGCCATAACTCCTAAATTTAGATAGTGATTCGTAAAAAATCCTAATTTAAAGAGACTCAACGATCTGCTGCGAACATTGTAGCTGTGAATGAGCTGTGCCAAGCTCAACGTAATAAATGTCATGGTCCGAGCGGTTACCAGATCGGTTTGTTGACCAATTATGAATGCCGTCAAGCTCAAAGCGCCAATCATAACACCCTGTAGAATAATCAAACGTGTCAGACCATCACCAAGAATTGGCGTTTCCGGCTGACGAGGTTTTTGAGTCATCAAACCCTTTTCCGATGGTTCTAAGCCAAGTGCAATAGCTGGAAATGAATCCGTAACCAAGTTGATCCATAAGATATGAATAGCAAGCAGCGGAGCTTTCCACCCGACAAGAATGGCAACCAGTAAGGTGACAATTTCGCCAGTATTCGAGGATAATAAAAATGTAACCGCTTTTCGAATGTTATCATAAATGGTTCTCCCTTCTTTAACAGCCGTTACAATTGTAGAAAAATTATCATCAGTCAAGATCAAATCACTCGCTTCTTTTGCCACATCCGTACCTGTTATTCCCATGGCACAACCAATGTCAGCCCCTTTGAGTGCCGGCGCATCATTGACACCATCACCTGTCATCGCAACAATTTTACCCTTTTTCTTTAACGCTTTGACAATACGAACTTTATGGCTTGGAGACACTCTTGCGTAAACGGTAATCTGTTCTACTTCAGTTGAAAACTCTTCCTCGCTCAAAGCATCAAGTTCAGCCCCGGACAATGCTTTTTCATCTGATGCTATTATGCCAAGCTCTTTTGCGATGGATTTGGCAGTTTCTTTATAATCACCCGTTATCATAACAACACGGATGCCCGCAGCGTGTGCTGTAGCAACGGCATGTTTTACTTCTTCACGCGGGGGGTCCATCATGGCTGTCAAACCGATAAAAATCAACCCCTTTTCAACCATTTCAGACGTCATCTGGCTAGGCAACTGATCAACAACCTGATAAGCATAGCCAAGTATACGCAGCGCTTCTTTTGACAAGGCCTTCACTTCATTGATTATCCGTGTCTTGTTTGCATCTGTCAGCGGGTGTATGCCATCAGAGGACATCAGATAATCACACCGTTCAAGCAATTGATCTGCTGCACCTTTTACTGACACTCGATATCCACCTTTTTGTTCATGAAACGTGCTCATTAGTTTGCGATCGGAATCAAATGGGACTTCGCCTTTGCGTTTACCAGTTTCCAAAGCTCCCTGGTTAATGCCAAATAACTGGCCCATGACAAGCAGAGCCGTTTCAGTGGGATCACCGACAAGCAGGGTGCCATCACTATTTTCGCTTAAACCGGCATCGTTACAATATACAGCCGTTTCAATGAGTATGCGTTGCCTGTCATGAAGTGTATTAATTTTAGACACTTCAACTCGTTCATCAATCACTATGTGTGTGACAGTCATTTTGTTTTGCGTTAGTGTGCCTGTTTTATCTGAACAGATAACCGATGCAGCACCTAAAGTTTCAACAGCAGGCAATTTTCTAACAATCGCATTGCCTTTGATCATCCGTTTCACGCCTATGGCCAGAACAATCGTCACGATTGCAGGCAGGCCCTCAGGAATGGCAGCAACGGCTAATGAAATGGCAATCATCAGCATTTCAAATACTTCGCGTCCTTGTAACCAGCCAACGACAAAAATAAAAGCACATATCCCTACCGCACTGATTCCAAGCATTTTACCCAGCTGGGCCAACCGAATTTGCAGTGGCGTCTTTTCCTCTACCTCTCGACTCAAAAGCCCGGCAATATGTCCAATTTCAGTATTCATGCCCGTCTGAGTGACAACCATCCGCCCTCGCCCCGCTCTTACACGGGATGTGGCATATGCCATATTGTAGCGATCGCCAATCGGCGGATTATCCTCTAAAATCACCCGTGTATGTTTATAAACAGGAACAGATTCCCCTGTCAATTGAGATTCTTCAATTTTCAATCCAGCTGTTTCAATCAGACGCCCGTCAGCGGGAACGACATCTCCCGAATTCAACTGTACAATATCTCCTGCAACCAAATCGATAGAAGGTAATTTGAGAAGAACACCACCCCTTAGGACTTGTGCATATGGGATCTGCATTTTTTTTAATGCCTGCATTGACTTTTCAGCATTGTTTTCCTGCACAAATCCTAAGATCCCATTTAAAAACACAATGGCCAAAATAATAAACCCATCAGCTGTCTCATGTGCAAGAAAACTGATGGCAGCAGCACCAATCAAAATAAAAATCATTACGTCATTAAATTGATTGATAAATCGTCTCCAAGGCGGCATCGGTGCCTCTTGCGCCAGAGCATTTGGACCATTTTCCATCAACCGCTGCTTGGCAACCAATGGATCAACCCCAACGTGGGACTCAACACCTAATTGTTCACAAACCGCTTCCTTCGTCATTTTATAAAACATCATTTCCTCTGTGGTTTTATATGCATAGCCAATACCGTTTTCTGCTTTAAACAGCCAAATCATCCAATTCTTTGTGCATAATCCCTTTTTCGATACAACCTACTTTTAAAAAAATGATTTAGATTAATCATAAACATCTGCGGTTTATCCGTCAGCATGTTTTTGTTTGAATACAAAATGTGTATTCTTATGCTGAATAGCCTACCGGCATGATAAGTAAAGGCTCATGTGCACGGGGCAGATTCAGGGTTTTATTGAGTTTTGTATCATGAAAAGCCCCGACAATTCCAGCCTTGAGTCCCAGAGCCTCGGCCTGGAGAAAGAGGTTTTGACCAATATGGCCTGCTTC
>JBDLIV010000111.1:0-5851 GCA_039714675.1 Thermodesulfobacteriota bacterium | reverse complement strand
ACAACCCGTTCAGGCCTTTTTTTAGTCATCCCCAGGAGACAGGCCAGATTCACTCCAAAGTTTGATTTCAAATATTTTTCTCTATTCAGAGCAATATCCTGTATAAAGAAAAAAGAGATTTTAGAGAGAGTTGAAATTTCAATATTGATCACAGGCATAAGAGAAGGATAATTATCCATAACCAAATCAAGCAATTTATATAATGGCTGTTTCCCTGTTACAATGAGAGCCTTAAAAGCATGGAAAGCTTCTTGTTTATCACATTTATAAAAAAGCTGTAAAACAGGATAAAAGAGCTCCGGATATAATCCCATAGAGGAGTTCTCAATAATATTATAAATTACAATTCTAACTTTTTTAACCTCCTGAGCTGCCAGGATGTCGATAAGCAAATCAGGAGATATTTTTGTCAATATCATGGAAAGCGCTTTAAGACCCATGATTTTCTTTTCCAAAGAGAGAGATTTTATCTCATTGGAAATTATTTGATCTGGGTCTCTTAAATCATGGCTAATATTATTTAAAAACGGATCAGCAGCTCTTTTTGCATCAAAAAGGTCGGAATAGAACTTAACAACTACATCTCTTGATTTTATTGATTTTAAAATTCTTTTAAATGGAACACCGAATTTAAGCCTTATACCAGGGGAGGTTTGAATATATCTGTCCACAAAAGCAAGACGCGATGCCTCCGAAACTGTATTAATAATTTTTTGCATGGATGCAACAGATACAAGTTCTGTATAAACAGCCTGAAAGGCAAAATGAGCTCCCTTTCCTTTAAACTCAAGCAAAAGTTTAAAGAAAAACACAAGTTCATTAAAAGGCATTTCAGAATAAATTTGAGCATATATTCTTGAACATACTGAAGCAGAGGCTTCCATGCCTTTTAAATATGTTTTTGAGTCATAAGAATCTGATAAAAGTTCAGTGATTTTATCCTGAATAATTTTAAGGCTTTTGCCGGCACTGTTTCTGACAATAAAATTATAGGAAGTAATGCCTGCCAGAACAGGCAGGATTGCAATTTCAGGTTCAAGCACAGCTGCATCTTTAACAACAGCGGCTCTCTCCTCTTCAGACAATAGTTCCCATTTACTTTCAAAAGTATTGAATTTAAGAGCAGTTTTAACAGACGCCATAATAAATATAATTTTCCTGTTTTTACATTTATAAATAAAAATGATATAGGAGTATGCTTAAAATTAATATATTTATTTAACTTTTATATCACAATAGAATAATTTATGAAATTATTTGATTTACAGAAAAACAATAAAAAGACAGGCAATGACTACAATGCTGAATCCATTGAAGTTCTAAAAGGACTGGATCCGGTTAAAAGAAGACCTGGAATGTACACAGATACTTCAAGTCCGGATCATCTGGCATATGAAGTAATTGATAATTGTGTTGATGAAGCCATTGCAGGATATGCCAACAAAATTGATGTGGTGTTAAAAAAAGACAATTCCATAATTATTTCTGATAATGGCCGTGGAATGCCCGTGGATATCCATCCAAAAGAGAAAATCTCCGGTGTGGAATTAATCATGTCAAAACTTCATGCCGGTGCAAAGTTTTCCAATAAGGATTACAGCTATTCAGGAGGTCTGCATGGAGTTGGTGTCTCTGTGGTAAATGCATTGACTTCAAACTTGAGTATCCATATAAGACGCAATGGTCACAAGTACCATATTGGTTTTAAAAACGGGTTTAAAACCCAGGAATTAGAATCCATTAAAACAGTTGGTAAAAAACAATCAGGTACTTCAATCTGGTTTTACCCTGACCCATCCTATTTTGATACACCTAAATTTTCAATAAATGCATTAAAAAAAGTGTTAAAATCAAAGGCGGTTCTTTGTAAAGGACTTGTTACCAGCTTTTTTGATGAAAAATCCAATGAAAAAATCAGGTGGAAATATGATCATGGATTAGATGATTATCTTAATGAAAATTTAAACAGAGAAAAATGTATCTTCCCTGACCCTTTTGCCGGCAAACTCAAAGGAGATGATATCCAGATAATCTGGGCAGTTAACTGGACATCAGAATCAGGTTCCAACCCGGAAGAGAGCTTCGTAAACCTTATACCTACAAGTCTTGGTGGAACCCATGTAAATGGTTTCAGGTCAGGGCTTCTCGAATCTTTAAAAGAATTCTGCAAATTCCAGAACCTTCTTCCAAAAGGTCTGTTTCTTGCCCCTGAAGATATCTGGCATAATGTTGGATATATTCTCTCTGTAAAACTTTCAGATGCTCAGTTTTCAGGACAGACAAAAGAGAGACTGTCATCCCGGCATTGTGCAGGTCTTGTGAATATTCAGATAAGAGATGCATTCAGTTTATGGCTCAATCACAATATTGAGCAGGGAGAACGACTCGCCTCTTTTGCAATTGAAAATGCAAAAAACCGAATTAAAAAATCCAGAAAAGTTGCCAAGAAAAAAACCTCGAATGGTGTAAGGCTTCCTGCCAAACTGTCTGACTGCACAAGTATTGACCATGGAAGACGGGAACTGTTTTTTGTTGAGGGTGATTCTGCAGGAGGTTCTGCAAAACAGGCAAGAGATAGGCGTTTCCAGGCAATTATGCCTTTACGCGGTAAAATTTTAAACACCTGGAATCTTGACTCTTCCGCCATAATGGAATCAAAAGAGATAAGAGATATTTCCAGAGTTATAGGTGTGCTGCCCGGTTCTGATGATATTTCAAAACTAAGGTATAATAAAATATGTGTCCTTGCAGATGCCGACTCTGATGGACTGCACATTGCAACACTGATATGTGCTCTGTTTTTAAAACATTTCCCCAAAATTATAGAAAACGGACATATGCATATTGCCATGCCCCCCCTGTACAGAATTGATGTGGGTAAAGAGGTTTTTTATGCATTGGATGACCCTGAAAAAGATAATATTATCAAACGCATAAAAAGACGCAGAAAAAACAGGGGCAAAATAAATGTTCAAAGATTTAAAGGTCTTGGTGAGATGAATCCGGCACAGCTCAAAGAGACGACCATAGCACCGGATTCCCGGCGTCTTGTCCAGCTGTCCATTGATGATGACATAGAAAATTCAACAAAACAGGTTTATGATTCCATGGATATGCTTTTAAGTAAAAAAAGGGCAAAGGATCGCAAGACCTGGATAGAAACCAATGGTGACATAAAAGAGATTGATTAATGAAAGAGACACTTGTATCAGCCCCGTCTGCAATTGAAGATTATGAAAAAATGCCTTTTCAGAATTTTACTGAAAAAGCTTATTTAAACTATTCAATGTATGTAATCTTAGACCGTGCCCTGCCCCATATTGGTGACGGCCTCAAACCTGTTCAAAGAAGAATTATCTACTCCATGAGCCAGCTTGGGCTATCATCTACAGCAAAATTTAAAAAATCTGCAAGAACTGTTGGTGATGTCCTCGGTAAATTCCATCCACATGGGGATAGTGCCTGCTATGAAGCCATGGTACTTCTGGCACAGCCATTTTCTTTAAGGTACCCCCTTGTGGAAGGTCAGGGAAACTGGGGTGATCCCAATGATCCAAAATCTTTTGCAGCCATGAGATACACTGAATCACGCCTTTCAAAATATGCCCAAATTTTTCTTTCAGAATTAAATGAGGGAACTGTTGACTGGGTTCCTAATTTTGATGGAACCCTTGATGAACCTGTAATCCTTCCTGCACGCCTGCCAAATATTCTGCTAAATGGTTCAGCAGGTATTGCCGTTGGCATGGCCACAAACATTCTGCCCCATAATCTTCGTGAAGTTGCAAAAGCCTTGATTCATCTGATTGATAATGATGATGCAGATATTAATCAAATATGCAAATTTATAAAAGGCCCGGATTTTCCCACCGGTGCAGAGATTATAACTCCTGCCCGGGAAATAAAAGAAAACTATAAAAAAGGCAGGGGCAAAATCAAAATGCGGGCAAAATTTCATATTGAAGACAATGAAATAATATATACTGCCCTGCCCCACCATGCTTCCACTGAAAAAATTCATGAACAGATTATAAGCCAGATGGATGCAAAAAAACTTCCCATGGTAAGCGATATAAGAGATGAATCAGATCATGAAGACCCAACCCGCCTTGTTGTCACTCCAAGATCAAACAGGGTTGATTTAACAGCTCTTACTGATCATCTGTTTGCAACAACAGATCTTGAGCGTTCCTATTCTTTAAATATGAATGTAATTGGAATCAATGGCAAACCCAAGGTAAAAAATCTGCTTGAATTTTTAACTGAGTGGCTTGAATTTCGGGCAGATACCATAAGAAAAAAATTAAACTTCCGTCTGGAAAAAATTTCTGACCGCCTGCATATTTTGCAGGGTTTGCTTATTGCTTTTTTAAATATTGATGAAGTTATTAAAATCATCAGAACTTCTGATAAACCTAAAAAAAAGTTGATGAAAGCTTTTTCCCTTACAGATATCCAGGCTGCGGCTATTCTTGAAATCAGGCTGCGCCAGCTTGCCAGATTAGAAGAGATTAAAATAAAAGCTGAATTAAAAGAGCTTGAATCCCAGAAGAAAACTCTTGAAAAAATTCTTGGAAATGAAAAAACATTTAAAGAGTATATGAAAGATGAGATAAAATCTGATGCAAAACAGTATGGTGACAAAAGAAGATCTCCCATAAAAAAGAGGAAAGAGGCAGAAAAATTTTCCATTACCGATGTTATAGATATAGAACCTGTAACCATTATATTATCAAAAAACGGCTGGATTCGATCAGCCAAGGGGCATGACATTGATCCTGAAAATGTCAAATTTAAATCCGGAGATTCCCTGTCAGGCTATTTGAGAACAAAAAGTGATAAACCAATTATTTTTTTTGATAATACCGGCAGAAGTTATATGTTGTACTCACATACACTGCCTTCAGCAAGGGGAAATGGAGAGCCCTTAACCGGTCATCTTTCCATTGCAGCAGATGCACATATAAAATATATGTTGTCAGGAGAAAACTCTAATCATTTTCTTATGGCTTCTGACAGAGGCTATGGATTTATTATTAAATTCAGTGATTTATTAACAAATTACAAAAACGGGAAAGCTGTTGTAACCTTAAAAGAAAACAGTCAGCTTTTACATCCCCAGAAAGTGATTGACCTTGAAAAAGACCATATTGCAGCTGTTACATCTCTTGGCAGGTTGTTAATCTTTACCTTGAATCAACTGCCCAACTTACAAAAAGGCATGGGCAATAAAATTATTTCCATCCCGAAAAAAGAGGTTAACTCACCTGATGGAGAGAGACTTAAGTTCCTTAAAATATTGCCATTAGATTCTTTTCTTGTTATACACTCTGGAAAACACTTTTTTAAACTGACCCCTGGCAACCAAAAGGATTATACAGGAATGAGAGGACATAGAGGAAAAAAGCTTCCCCGTGGATTTCAAAACGTCAATAGAGTTGAAATTTTGCCAATTAATTCTGGTGTTGATTCTTAATGGGAAACTTCTATTTTAATTATTTAATATTTCCAAGCCTCACAGGCCTATTGTGCCTTGTTATCAATTTTAACATACTAAAACAAAAAGAAATTTATTAAAAATGACAAAAAAAATCTTAATTAACGCCCTGGATCCCGATGAACACAGGATTGCAGCTATTAAAGACAATAAACTCGAACAATTTCACATTGAAACAGCAGCAATACAGGTAACCCAGGGAAACATTTATAAAGGTGTTGTAACAAGAGTAGAACAAAGCCTGCAGGCTGTTTTTGTGGATTATGGAGCACAGAAAAACGGATTTCTTCAAAAAAATGAAATCCACAAAGATTATTTCCAGGATGTCACATCCAACAGCAAAGCATTGTTCAA
>JBDLIV010000110.1:0-5855 GCA_039714675.1 Thermodesulfobacteriota bacterium | reverse complement strand
TTAATAAACTTGAATCTAAACTTTGTTTACAGTCGTTGTACTTTTTGCTACAAAAATATTAAGGTATTAATATTAACTGCGGCCAAATATCATGTAAATTGTAAAGATATGCTGATTTATGTAATTACTTGTTAGAAATCTTTTTTAAATCCAAGCAACACCTTAATAAGATGATCATTTTTTTCTTAGGGAGGGAAAAATCTTTTATTCTAATTAGAAAAATTATGTAGTAATTTACACATTATTTTATCTCAGAGAGTGTTTTTTTGAATGTTTCCAGAAGAGGCCCGCCACAAGCAACTGCCTTTTGCGCTGCAGCCAAGGCCTCCTTCCGCTTACCAGTTTCTGCCAGTATGTGTGCCAAATTGTTAAAAGCAATGCCATTTTTAGGCTGAATCTCAGCGGCTTTTTGAAAAGCTAATATAGCCTTGGACAGATTGTTCAATGAATAGTAGCTGTTCCCTAAACCCATCCAAATAGCATAACTATCAGGCCAGTTGCTAAGAGCGGTTTCATAAGCCTTAAGAGCGGCAGACCATTGAGCAGCTCGCTCAAGCCCTGTAACTGCCTCCAGCCAATCTTTCTCTGTGACAACGGCAGGCAGGCTTGTGGGTGGTAAAACCAATACCCCCCATTGTTTGCTGCGGGTCCAGATATTTTCAAAAACTCTGAACGAAAGGCGATCGTGTTGAATATTTCCAGAGTGCAAGACAATTTCGCTGGTAGGGAGGTCATAGCCCACAACTACTGCATAATGCCATTTTGGATACCATGATAACCCTAAGTTCAGCAAAACGACAACTGGGTGACCTTTTGCTATCTCAGCCATCAAATGCTCTGCCCCCTTGATAGGATAGGCTATCCGTCCATGTCTCCTTGCAGCGCTGATGATTGCACTTTGAAGGCTACCCTTTTTTGCAGGTGTATACACTTCTGAAATCAGCTCAGTAGGTGTCACCAATTGTCCGCTCCATGTTAACACCATTGCTAAGGAGGCTGGCCCACAAAGAAAATCTTCCTGGGGGTAAAAAGGAACATCAGCGATTATGGTTCTCTGTGGTTCTGTGAGAGTATGCCACCCCACTCCCTGTGAATACAGGCCACAGCTTGCCAATGTTCCTGCGACCAAGAGAAGGAAAAGGCCCTTTGCAACCGTCCAACTTCGGCTTGGTCTTCCAGAAAACATTATTTTGTTATTATCTGTTCACAAAAGGGAAAACATGAGTTAAGCCAATCAGGTCTGTTACCAAAAGCACTATAAAGACAAAAATAGAGGCACCGATTATTGTTCCGAGCGCACCTGCACCTGCCGGTAATTGCTCAATTGTCTGGGCAAGGCGTAACACCTCGGCATCGGAAAGGTTATCCACCCTTTTTTTCGCTTCTACGAGGTCAATTCCCTGCCTTACCATAGTCTGCTGCACGTCCTCCCGCTGTAAAAATGTATTGACCGTTGTTCGGCCTTCAGTCTGTTTGTTGATTTCGATTGACGTTTCAGTGGTGATCATCTGCGCCATTGACGGCTGGACCGAAATATTCAGTAATAGAAAAGAAAAGACCGTAAAAATACAAATGAATTTAAAAATTGTTTGCTGCATACTCCCTCCTTGGTTGTTGGTGATTTCAAAACCCATAAAATCGTTTCTAAAATTACCCCTGTCTTATCGGAACAATAATTATTTCAACCCGACGGTTCATGGCATGATCTGATGATATAGTACGTGATTCACCATAACCGACTGCCCTGATTCGCTGGGGTGAAATCCCATTTTGTATTATCTCTATTTTTACTGCTTCAGCTCTTTTTTCTGACAACACCTGATTATACTCTTCCGAACCTCTGGTGTCGGTATGTCCACCTACTTCAATTGTTGTCTGGGGATATTTATTCAAAACTTCGGAAATTCGTCTAAGCTCTGAATAAGCTCCTGGTTTCAGAGTCCATGAATCATAATCAAAGAAGGCTTCACCTTTAAACGTAGCTCTTAAAATATCCTGTTCTCTGCTAATGCTGGCAGATTCCGAAGCTGCTATGGCATTACGCAAATCCTGTTCCTGCAAGTCCATATAACGACCAATCTGATTTCCTGCTAAACCACCTAATGCAGCACCAATCCCTGCTCCAATCAGGGTAGCTTCCGTATCCCCACCAATGACTTGCCCGAGAATAGCCCCAACACCTGCTCCCACACCTGCTCCTACAGCAGTTCCCTTTTCCTGCTTGGTTTGCATAGTAGCACAAGAAATTAAACTCATGACTATCAACAGGCTCAAAACCGTGAAAATATTTTTTTTTGTCATTTTTCCTCCTTATCAAATTAATAAATTATTGTTTATCATATATTTTTTAATAAAAATTTTTATTGCAGTTTACTCATTTCATTTACCCTCCCGCCTGGGTGAAGTAGTTATTTACACAGTCTTTGAAACCTCCTGACTGCCATCTGCCTAACTGCTGCCGGGTATTAGTTAAATATGCTTTTAAAAACACTTCTTACACCTTCTTTGGCTTCATCAATCGTTGAGTTTTTGCTTTCCTGCCTTGCAGCCTGGCCGACATCTTTTGCATCCTCTTCAAGAACCCCGCCTGCTTGACTTTTTTGCGGCGGTGTCGGTATGTGGCTCTGAGTATTGGAATAGTTGCCCGCACTTGATAATTGCCCTGGATTATCCTTCAGTAACTCTTGAATAACGCTTTTGGCCTGGTTATGCATCATCTGGTCTGCTTGTTTATCATGCTCAAAAATAATGTTTGACGGCAGCTCGAACTTGGATGAGGGAGCACTTTTTTTCCTGATATTAGTGGCTGCCTGGTTCATTTGGACCCCCATCGTGTTTCCGTTCATTTTCAAAACCAAATCCGTCTTGCTGATGATATATACAACAGTTCCCGCCATGGTCACCTTGTCACAACTATAACCCATGATTTCTGCTGCATTTTCCTCAAGGGTGCCTTCCATCCCTTCAATGCTTGCAATGCCTTGACTTTCTGCATTTTTAACCACTTTTTTTTGTTCAGTTTTTGAAAGGCTATTAAATTCCTGGATCATAAATTTTTTCAGGTTGGCCTGTTTGCTACCGGTGTTTTCCAACTGATTGATTGTATATACCCAGTCCGGGGTTGTAATGATGACTTCTTTTTGCTGTTGCTTCATCCCCATCATTTTCATGGATATGTTGCTATACTCAGCTCTAATTTTACCATAATCTTTTATATAAATGGTTTTTTCACCATTCATGGTACCGGATATCTTTGAGTCTATAATTACATTTTTAAATGGAAGTTTAGTGTCCCAAGGATTATCCACTGCAAATGCTGATGTTGCAGAAAACAAGATGATCAATAAAGAGATGATTTCTTTCATTTTTATTTCCTTACATTTCAGTTAAAATATACTGTTCTTTAGCGCTGTTTTTCGTACTATTTTTTTCTTTTCGTATCTGTTTCTTCCTAAAATCTGTTGATATTTAATCAATTTTAATAAAAAACAACTATACTTCGTCATTAAGGGAACAAAAATTTGTCTCTTGGCCCAAGCATCAAAGGGAATCAATTTTGTATATTTATAATCAGTTATGTAGGCCCCTCCAAATTTTTATATTAAATAAATTTTCTGGGAATTAAAGAATAGCAAAATATATACCATCAAGGTCTGGGCTTAAATTATAAAATTTTTGATATAAAAAAAAATGATTCTTTTTAAAATTCCGGTGTCATTATCTGATAGAGTGGAAAAATATTTATTAACCTGAATTGCAAAGGAAAAACTATCATGAAAAGAATAATCATATTTTCAATGTCAATCATCCTTGTTTCTTTTTTATCTATTTCAAATGCTGTCGCGGATAGCTCAAGATCCCACAAAAAAAAGGAGCACATATCTGGGAAACGTGATCAAGGTCATGAATATGCCTATGGAAAACATAACCATAAAAAATTTAATGGCTATAAAAATGAAAGCCATTATAAATGGAATCATGGCAATACAAACTATAAACGAAATCACAGGTATGGACATCATAACCACTATAGGCCTGATGATCGTAACAGATATGGACACTATAATCACAGGCAATATAAGAGGCACAGGTATGAACACTACAATCACGGGCGCTACATAAAGCACAGAAATAAGCACTGCAATCACAGGTGCTATAGAACGCATAGAGATCAATACTATTGCTATTATGGCTTGATAAGCGGGTATATTGATATAATATTCACCCGCTGATCGGATATGAAAACTGTGATTATGCTGGCGCAAAAAAAATAAGGCCAAACGTTGCGGTTTTCCGATTTTTATTTTTTTTAAAAGAATTCAGAGTTTATTCTGGCATTGAATCTGTCCAAACTTTGGGACTACCGTTGTATTTTACTCTGTAACGAATAATAGATTTTACAAAAATAATTAAGGATTAAAGGATAAATGACAAAAAACAAAAACCTGGTAACTAAAAAATGTTATGCGGTTGCATCAGTTCTCTTTATATTTTTATTACTGTGCAAACCAGTTTTTTCCGAAAATACAAAAATGCCTTTTACTATAGGCGAAAAGCTTGAGTACAGCTTAAATTGGGGTGGTATTAAAGCTGGTACAGCCAGCCTTGAAGTGATGCCTGCCAAAAAAATAAATGGAGAAAAGGCGTGCCGCTTTGTTATGCATGCCAAAACAACTCCTTTTATTGATAGGATTTATAAAGTTCGTGATACCTTCATTTCTGTTGCAAATAGTGGCCTTGCCTTCTCTTACTATTATATAAAAAAACAACACGAGGGAAAACGCAAAAAAAATATTACAGTAACCTTTGATAACAAAAAGAATACAGCACAGTATGTTTGTAAAAAGAAAGCCAAAAAGCCTATTTCAATAGAACCCGGAACCATTGATCCTCTTACAGCTCTTTACTACACAAGAATTATGATAGATAATGATGTGAACAGTATTCAACGCTATGTTACAGATGGAAAAAAAAATATTCTTGGCCGTGTTAAGGTTATAAAAAAAGATATAATAGAAATTAATGGAAAAAACATTGAATCTTTTCTTGTAGAACCGGATATGCAGAACATAGGCGGCGTCTTTAAAAAAAGCAAGCATGCAAAACTACAAATTTGGCTTTCAGCCGATGATAGACGCATCCCTTTAATGATCAAAAGTAAAGTGATTGTTGGTAGTTTTACCGCACTACTTATTTCAGATATCGCATTAAAGTGATCTGTACTGATTATTAGGATGTCAGATTCCTTCATGATATCAAACCAATTCAAAACATAAGTTTAACAGGATATTCGGCTGAAGATAATAAATAGATAGTAGACGAGAAAAGGACTGAAAAATAAATTCCCGACCCTTTTCTCATGCGACCCTTTTCTCATGCATACCTTTTAACGGCGTAATTATTCAGTTTTGGTTTCCGGTTCTGGTGTTGTTTTAATTAAAAAGACCTCTTTTTCAATTTCTGTTACCTCTGAATTCTGAATGGTTACTTCACTTCCTGTTGCAGCATCTTTAAATTGAACGGCACCCTCTTTTTTATCTTTAATGTCTTGGGTGTAATAGGTTTTACCAGAAGAGGGATCTTTTACCATGTAATAACTGCCGCATGCGGTGAGTAAAAGCATCATAAACAACGTCAAAAACAAAACAAACAATTTGTTTTTCATTTTCGTCTCCTTTTTTTTAGAATGGATTGATTTCGTAAGATGATAGGATAAATAAATGCTTTTTGTCAAGAAATATATAGAAAATTTTATAGAGCTGAAATATACACCCAACCAACAACCAAGGATGAATTGAACAGATCAAGGCAGTCTTCAACTGTAATTTTTATATCACCCTGATCGTTCCTATTAT
>JBDLIV010000109.1:0-5870 GCA_039714675.1 Thermodesulfobacteriota bacterium | reverse complement strand
CATACCTTGGTAAGTGTAACAAAATTTCTGCGAGTGGTCGGGTTTTGAAAAAACACCAGCAGCAGCGACGGCATATATTTCATATTTTTCCTACTCCATCAAAAATGTCAACTTCATTCACCTGATCAAAATTTGGACAGAACCCCTTTGAGAGTTGGATTTTCTTTTTCAATAAAGAATAAAACAGGATTTTAATTATTACTCCCCTATTGAAAGATATGGGATCAATTTGGTATCCTGTTTTCCTCCACGGCATGACATGCAACACTTGAACCACTCTCCAATGTCCGTAACAGTGGGACCTGTGTTGAGCATCTTTCATCTGCATAAACACATCTGGAATGAAATACACAACCTGTGGGCAGTTCAACCGGAGTCGGCACCTCACCTTTTAATTTGATATGTTTAGCACTTTTTTCACCAACAACCGGGATAGCACTTAAAAGGGCTTTTGTATATGGATGCCTAGGGTTGGCAAACAGGTCCTGGGATTTTGCCAGTTCACATATTGTTCCAAGATAGAAAACAGCAACTCTGGTACTTATATGTCTTACTACTGATAAATCATGGGTAATAAAAAGATAGGTGAGATCTCTTTCCCGCCCTGCTTTCATTAAAAGATTTAGAATCTGTGCCTGGATAGAGACATCAAGTGCTGATACAGGTTCATCTGCCACAATAAATTCAGGATCAAGAATTAACCCCCTTGCAATACTGATTCTCTGGCGCTGGCCTCCGGAAAATTCATGTGGGTATCGTTTTATCCATGCATGATCAACTCCCACCTGCTCCATTACCTCTTCTATCTTATCTTTTATTTCACTGTTGGAAAACTCAGGGTGATGGAATCTCAAAGGTTCTTCAAGGGTTTGCTGAACTGTTTTTCTTGGATTTAAAGATGCATAAGGGTCTTGAAAAATCATCTGCATCTTTTTTCTAAAGGGCAGCATCTGTTCATGGGTCAGATTATCAATTCTCTTGCCATCATAATAAATTTCCCCGGAATTAGGAGGATAAAGCCCCATGATCACCCTTGCAATGGTTGATTTACCACATCCGCTTTCCCCGACAACACCAAGAACTTCACCTTTTTTTACAAAGAAAGAGACATCATTTACAGCTTTAACAGTGACTTTTTCCAGACCTATTCTGCCATTTTTAAATTTTATCTGATCCAGAAAACCACCTGAAATATCAAAGTGCTTTACTACATTTTTAACTGAAAGTATTATATTGTCCTGCTTCATTGTTTTTTTGTCTATTTCCTCTTGGTTTTCATATGGCATGCTGCCTGGACACCCTGGCCCACACTTTGAAGCTCTGGTGTCTTTTGAGTACAGATTGACTCTTTTAAATAGCATCTTGGATTAAAAGCACATCCGGGTGGTATGTTTGTTAAGGTCGGCATCATTCCCGGAATCTGAACAAGATCATCACCATGCTTTATCAATGTACCTGGTATTGATTTTATCAACCCCTCTGTATAAGGATGAACCGGGTGTTGCACAACTTGATCAGTTGCACCATATTCAATAATTTTACCTGCATACATAACTGCAATTTTTTCTGTAACCTGGGATACAACACCCAAATCATGGGTAATTAATATCAGTGCCATATTATCTGAAGCGCACAACTCTTGGAGCAGATCCATAATTTCAGCCTGGATGGTAACATCAAGTGCTGTTGTGGGTTCATCTGCAATGATAATTGCAGGGTCTGTAAGAAGAGAGATGGCAATAATAATTCTCTGGCGCATTCCGCCGGACAGCTCGTGGGGATATTGGTCAAGCCTTTTTTCAGGAGATGGAATATGAACTTTTTTCAGTTTTTCCAGGGCAATTTCCCTTGCATTGGCTTTTGAAATTTTTCTGTGGGCCTGTATGGTTTCAATCATCTGGAAACCCACAGTAAAAACCGGATTCAAGGTCATCATTGGATCCTGAAAAATCATACTGATGGCATCTCCGCGAATTTTACGCATCTTTTCATTTGGATATAGACTTATTTCATTACCTTGAAAAAGTATTTTCCCTTTGGAAATATATCCTGGCTTACTCAATAAATTAATTATTGAAAAACCAGTTACTGACTTGCCGGCACCGCTTTCCCCGACAAGTCCGAGTTTTTCACCTCTGTCCAGAGTAAAGTTTATACCGTCAATTGCTGTTATATCACCGGTTCTTAAGGCAAATTTTACTTCAAGATCTTGTATTTGTAGAAGATGAGACATCTTAAGAAGTTTACTATCCTTTATAGAGTTTTGGATTGAGTACATCCCTTAGCCAGTCACCTAGCAGATTAATCACAAGGACAAACAGAATAAGCCAGATCCCGGGAAAAACAGTTATCCACCAAGAGCCTGAAAAAATAAACTCAAACCCTGACTGAATCAGCGAACCAAGGGACGGCTTTGTAACAGGCATTCCCAGACCAAGAAACGAAAGAGCTGCTTCACTCATGACTGCATTGGCAATCTGAATGGTTGAAATTACCATAACAGATGTCAAAGAGTTTGGCAGAACGTGCCGTACCATTATTGTTGGCCGTGACAGACCTATTATACGGGCAGCCTCAACATACTCTTTATTAACTTCACCTATAACAGATGATCGAATGGTTCTTGCATAGACAGGCCACTCAGCAAGCCCTATAATGACTATTAAAAGTGGAACTGCAAGTCTTTCATAGCTTCCCACCCCGAACAGAATCTGAAAAATTGCACCTATAAATATTGCCAGCATAAGATAGGGAAAAGAGAATTGTATATCAGCCAGCCGCATGAGAAATGCATCGGTTTTACCTCCAAAAAAGCCTGCTGTCAGGCCCACGAATATTCCAAGACCGGCTTGCAGTGCAACTGCACACACTCCGATTATTATAGAAGTTCGAAGGCCATAAAGCATGGTGGAAAACATGTCTCTTCCCATATTATCTGTGCCAAGGGGAAATTGTGATTCTCCCCCATCACTCCACATGGGAGGAATTTCAGAATTCATGATGTCTATGTTATTGGCATCATAGGGATCCATGGGAGCAATCCATGGTGCTGTCACAGCAAGGATAATCAGAATCACAAGGATAATAAAACTTGCAATGGCAACCTTGTCACGCTTAAAACTGTATAAAAAATAGGATTCCTTGAATTTTTGTAATTTTGTCATTTTGTCCCTGCAATCCTTACAGTGGGATTGATAAAGCTGTACATGATATCCACCACAGTATTTACAATTACAAATACACTGGCAACAACAACAAGATAGGCAATCAAAAGGGAGATATCAGCTCTCTGTATGGCATCAAGAAACATAAATCCCATTCCCTGCCACTGGAAAACAGTCTCTGTTAAAATTGTAAAGGCAAACATGATACCGATCTGTACACCAAAAACCGTAACAACGGGAAGAAGAGTATTTTTAAATGCATGTACAAGCCATATACGCCTTGTGGAAAGGCCTTTGGCCCAGGCATATTTTATATATTCTGTCTCAAGTACTTCCATCATTTCAGATCTTATCAAACGTATAAAAAGGGGCATCATAATGGAAGCAAGGGAGATACAGGGTAACAAAAGATGTTTTAAACCATCAATTGTGAGCAAACCGGTCTGCCAGTAACCATTTCCAAAGAGATCAATAGTCTCACCCCGCCCATAGGAAGGCAGAATATGCCAGGTTACAGCAAAAAGATAGATAAACATTATTGCTGTTAAAAAAACCGGTATTGAAACACCAAGAGTGGAAAAACCCATTGTAAATCTGGAAAGCAGGCTTCTCGGATATAATGCTGAATAGACACCAAGTGGAAATGAAAACAGCGCTATAATCAGTGCTGCCCCGAGAACCAGTTCAATGGTTGCAGGAGCATGCCTGAATATAACCTCAAGGGCCGGTTTTCTGTATATAAAAGATGTTCCAAGATCACCATGAAGAGCATTTTTTAAAAACCTGGTATACTGCACAAAAAAAGGATCATTCAGACCCATCTTCTCAGCCATTTGTGCACGCTCTTCCGGGGTGACCCTCTCCCCCACAAGATCACGAACAGGATCACCAATATTACTTTTAATTGAAAAACCCACCAGACTGATAACCATCATGACCAGAATTGCCTGGATGACTCTTCTTATTATAAAGGCAAACATAAATTATCTTATTTCACGGACTATTAATAGATGGAATATTTACACAAAGCGGGAATCGGAATGTTAAATCAGATTCCCGCATACAGTCAACACTGTTTTGTGTAACAACCAGTCGAGTTGCACATTATTATTTAATTACAAGATCTCCAAAGTATGGGAAATTCATGGAATTAATAATAGGTTTGATCATAAAATTCTTTTTTGCACCATAGGCATGATTCTGCCAGTGATAAGGTATAAAGGCAGCATCATCATAAAGAATCTGTTCAATTTCCTGGAGCATTTTGGCTCTCTTGTCAAGATCAATTTCTGACTGAGCTGCAATGGTCAATTCATCAACTTTTGGATTGCAGTAGCCGCTGTTGTACTGCCCGAAACCAGTGTCCTTGTTATAGCACATTACAAGGAATTCACTGAAATTACCAGAATCTTCTGTATCAGAATGCCAGCCAATCATCATCATGTCAGCAGCTCTTGCATCAAATTCATCCCAGTATTGAGCTTTAGGCATTGTTTTAAGATTAACCTTTATGCCAATTTTTTCCAACATCTGTGCTGATGCTTCTGCAATTTTTGCATCATTTACATAGCGATTATTTGGAGCCATCATGGTAATTTCAAAACCATCTGCGTAACCTGCCTCCTTCATGAGGGCTTTGGCTTTTCCAAGATCATATCTGGGTTTAAGACTTGCCTTGTATCCGGCATAACCTGGAGGGCTCTGCTGTGATGCAACTTCTACAGTTCCCTTCATGATTTTTTTAACAATACCTGCATTGTTAATGGCATAAGCAACTGCATTACGAACACGGGCATCTTTAAAGGCTTTAACTCTGTTACCATTCATCTGAAAAGTAATTATACGACCGCCGTTAATGGTAACAAGTTCAGCATTTTTATCAGTCTGAAGTCTTTTGTAATCCTGGGGAGGAACCTGGTCAATAACATCAACATCGCCGGAGAGAAGTGCTGCAACCCTTGTTGCATTTTCTTTAATCGGAGTCAGGATAAACTCATCAACATTACCTTTTGAATCTTTATCCCAGTAATCTGCAAAACGTGTCATTACAGTTTTTACACCCTGCTCATAGCTTTTGATCTCAAACACGCCTGTTCCAGATTCATTATCATTGGCAAAGGTATGGGTGGTTTTTTTACAGGCATCTTTTGGCTGACCATTTTCATCGGTTCCTGTATAAAATTCTGAATCCATGGCAAAAAAGTAAGTTGCCATATTAATCAGCAAAGCATAGGGTTTTATGGTTTTAAAATCCACTGTATAATCATCAACAATAGAACACCCTTCAAAAGGAGTTAATAGTCCTTTAAAATCTACACTTTTTCTCATACGCTCAAAGGACCATTTTACATCTTTTGCAGTAAATGTGTTGCCGCTGTGGAATTTGACACCTTTGCGCAAATGGAAACGCATTGTAAGTTCATCTAATCTTTCCCATTTTGTAGCAAGACGGGGTTCAAAATTACCATCCTGGGTCCAGCGTACAAGGGGATCAAATACCCAGTGGGAAAGCTGAAGCATTCCACCGGAAAGCTGTACCTGGGGATCAAGTGACACAGGATCTGCCGCAAGACCAACTTTTAAAGTTTTCGCGCCAGCAGTTGCTGTGAAAGAGAATGCCATAAAAAGGCATAATAGTAATAAAACTAATTTTTTCATTATATCCTCCATAATTTAATTAACATTTTGTCAAAAGGTATTAAAAAC
>JBDLIV010000108.1:0-5934 GCA_039714675.1 Thermodesulfobacteriota bacterium | reverse complement strand
TTTTTCATTTGCTACAGCAGTTTCATGGGAAGCCATTGCCGAATGATAGGCATTGTTATAGTCGCTTTTATCAATAACAGCAAGAATATCACCTTTTTTTACATACCTGCCTTCCCAGACTTTTTTGCTGACAATTTTTCCCCTTACTTCAGCAACCACATTCAAAGAAATCCAGGGTTTTGCAATACCTGGAAGACTGAGTTTTTCCTGTAGCAACCCAGGAATCATTTCCAATGTAATAACATTGATCAAGGCTCTTGGAGAAGCTTTCTGATCTGCTAATTTCCGGGCAATGGCCTGCTTTTTTGTTTCCATCATAGAAAACAGAAAGAGGATTATGAACAGACAAATAACCAGAATAGTGAAAAACGGAATAACTCTCCAGACCAATCTAAGTATTTGCCTTCTCATAGTTGGTTTTGCCAAAGTTTGTTCTGATATTGCAGGGTCTTTTGCTGGGTTGGTTTCCATAGCATATCCTCAGTTTTTTTAAAAAAAATTGTTATACAATAATATGCTTAAGTCAATATCTTTCAAGGATGTTTTTTAATTCATACTCAAAGTTTGCTAATACTCTAAAAATTAAGATAATCAATTTCAAAAATAATTATAGCTTTTAAAACTTTGTTATATCGACAAATGGAAAGTGAATTACCTTGTGGAGGCATCCGGATTTAGTTTGCAGACTCTTGATTGGCGGCACGGTTAAGCCGCCGGATTCTCTGACCAAAGGGGTTCCCGGCGATCAGTACAATAATCTTGTTTTAAAATATTTTCCAAAGCTGGATTAGAACTCCATGCCGGATGATCAGTTCCATGCCCTAAAAGATAACGACTTCATTCCCCACGCTCTTCAAGGACATCCTTGAGTGCTGAAAGAGCTGTATTGGCAGCCGGGACACCACCATAGATACTGGTTTGGAAAATCACTTCTGCAACTTCTTCTTTTGTACAGCCAACATTCAAGGCAGCATGGATATGCAGTTTAAGTTCTTCCGGTTTTGATAGAACTGTTAAAGCTGCCACTGTAACCAATTGCCTTGTTGGATGGGGGATTTTCTCCCGGGCATACATCTGTCCTGTGATATACAAGGACATGTCCTTTGCAAGACCCTTGTCAAAATATTTCCACAGATTATATGGCTTATCCTCATTTTTTACAGTGGAAAAATATAAGTTTGCAGTTTCACCTGTTTTTTTTGCTATCTCTTTTTCATCCATATCGTATCCAGTTTAGTTTGTATCCGGTTTTTGGATATGAGATGTGAGTTAAAATAGTATCTCACATCTCATGACTCAAATCTAACTTATCTGTTTGCTTTTCTGAATCCAAGCTGATCCAAAGCAATGATCCATTTGCAGATATTTGCAGAACCTTCAACCATTGAATAAGTAGGAGCATCACGATAGTATCTTGCAACAGGATATTCTGTGGAGTAACCGTAAGCGCCCATGATTCTCATGGCATAATTGGAAGCTTTAGTCGCAATTTCACCGGCAAGATATTTTGCCAGAGCAACATCAAGACCATTGTTGAGTTTGCCGTCATCTTTAGCGCATGCTGCCTTGTAGGTAACAAGTCTTGCAGCTTCAATCTCAGCTGCCATCTGGGCAATCATATCCTGATTCATCTGGAATTCACCGATTTTCTTGCCAAACTGTTTTCTCTCATTGCAGTATTTGGTGGCAACATCAAGACATGCCTGGGCAAGTCCGACACCACCTGCAGCAGCAGACAGTCTTGTCTGGTTCAAAGAAGAAAAAACTATTTTTGCTCCATCACCTGGTTTGCCAAGAATATTTTCTTTGGGAATTTTGACATTATCAAGGAAAACCTCACCTGTTGGTGAAGAGTGAGATCCGAGTTTATCAAGTCCGGAAGTTTTAATGCCGTCAAAATTTTTAGGTTCAATAACAAAGGCTGAAAGCCCCTTGGAACCGGCTTCTTTATCTGTATAAGCATAATGGATAAGAACATCTGCATAATTGGCATTGGAAATCCAGGTTTTTGAACCATTTAAAAGCCAGTGATCTCCCTTGTCTTCCGCAGTTGAAGCCATTGCCATGACATCTGAGCCTGCATCAGATTCTGTAATGCCAAATCCACCAATATATTCAGCAGTACAAAGCTTTTCTATATATTTCTTTTTAACTTCTTCATTACCATATCGATAAATTGTATAGGCGCATCCAAGGACCTGCATATTAACCTGAACTCTTAAGGAAGAGGAGACCCTTGCAAGCTCTTCAGTGATGATCATGGCAGCCATGAATCCCATGTCCTCTCCGCCGTATTCTTCCGGGATAACAGTACCGAAAAAACCCATCTCACCAAGAGGTTTCATAACTTCATCAATGGGTAGATAATGTTTTTCATCCCACTCATCTGCATAGGGCTCTATCTCTTTTTTTGCAAAATTTCTTATTTCTTTCTGGAGCATTTTAAGCTCGGTTGACAATTTAAAATCCATTATTCCTCCTGCAATACTAAATTTTTATATACTTTTAGCCAAATTTATTTATGAAAATTATTTTTCAGCAGTGCCAGTAAATTATAATACAGTTTGAAAGATAATCCTCTGATTTCAATATAGCTGACATATAAACTAAACTAAAGCGGGATTGTCAAGAAAAAAGTTAAAATATAGCTAAAAAATAGCTTGACAGGTTGTTAGAGAATAGACTATTTTTTCTTAATTGATAATAGATATAGAGATAAAGTAAAAAAGGGTGAGGGGATATAAAAATTTAAAGGGATGAACAAGTTTATATCATGCAGAGAACAACAAGTTAAGATGTCCTCTGCTGATACAAAATCTAAAGGTGCTGATATTTATTCAACAACAAGAAGAAGCTGTTTGGTGGCAACTTTGTCATCCACACTTACATTAACTTCTTTGACTTTACCCGCAGCTGTGGAAACTATGGGGTTTTCCATTTTCATGGCTTCAAGGACAAGAAGTTCCTGGCCTTCAATAACATCATCACCGGCTTTAACATGTACCTGGAAAATTGTTCCAGGCATGGGGGCTAAGATTTCAGTACTCATTTTCATCTCCTTTATTTATTATATATTTAATTTTTCTTGTTAGAAAAAGTTTTTTTCAACAACAAGACAAGTTGGATCTATATTTAAAGAAAGAAAGATTTAAAGTCAAGTGGATTTATGTTTGATAATTAAGTGGTTATCATTCTTTATTTAAAGTGATACTGAGCAAAAAAAAACAATAATTTATAGTTTCAGGAGTAAAAAAAATGAGACAATACTTTGAAAAAATGACTGAATTTGGTGCTGAGCTTAATAAGGGACAGATTTTAAGTTCAGAAAACAATGTAAAAGCAGTTAAAGAGGTTGAAGCCGGGATTGATGAAGAGGTGGAAAAAGTCAAAAATGCCGGCATGCCAACGGAAAAAATCAATTCCAGGGGTGTTATGACAGTGTGGCAGCGCCTTGAATATCTGATTGATCCGGGAACATGGAATCCTCTTCATACCCTTTTTAACCCTGAAGACAATGTTGAAGGCACAACCAATGTCATTGACGGTCTTGCAAAGATTTCCGGCAAGTGGTGTGTTGTTGCGGGTTTTGACAACAAAGTTATGGCAGGAGCATGGCTTCCAGGACAGCCTGAAAATATTCTGCGGGCAACCAATCTTTCAAAACGGTTGAATATCCCCCTTGTATGGCTTGTAAACTGCAGTGGTGTAAAACTTACCAACCAGGAAAAATTTTATGCCAATAGAAGAGGAAGCGGTACAACTTTTTATCGCCATGCAGAACTTGAGCAGATGGGAGTTCCTGTTCTTGCCGGAATTTACGGAACAAACCCTGCCGGCGGAGGATACCAGGGAATCAGCCCCACTATTTTATTTGCCCATAAAAACTGTAATATTGCAGTGGGCGGCGGCGGCATTTTAAGCGGTATGTCTCCAAAGGGTTCTTTTGATGTTGAAGGTGCAGAAGCTCTTATCTCTGCTGCAAAAGAGTATAAGGCAAAACCTCCCGGATCAGTTGAAATCCATCATGATGAAACAGGTTTTTTCCGATATGTTTATGAGGAAGAAAAAGGAGTGCTTGACGGGCTTAAAGACTACATGAAGGACATGCCTGCCTATAATCCTAAATTTTTCAGGGTTGCAGAGCCAAAAGACCCAAGA
The DNA here is from genome assembly GCA_039714675.1 of Thermodesulfobacteriota bacterium. Classification (GTDB taxonomy): domain Bacteria; phylum Desulfobacterota; class Desulfobacteria; order Desulfobacterales; family Desulfobacteraceae; genus Desulfobacula. The sequence continues at coordinate 1,776 of JBDLIV010000108.1, read as the reverse complement.
TTCCCAATAGAAGACCTTTATCGCCTTATTCCCCACAACCAGAAACAGATTTATAACTTCAAAGAGATCATAGCACGCCTTGTTGACGGCAGCGAACATGAAGAGTTTAAACCAGATTACGGCCCGGAAATCTATACAGGTCTTGTAAAAATGGATGGATATCTTGTGGGTATAATCGGTAACAACCAGGGCTGGCTGGGTGAAGATTATCCTGAATATGCTGATTATGGTGGAATCGGCGGCAAGCTTTACCGCCAGGGTCTGATCAAGATGAACGAATTTGTCACTTTTTGCGGTCGAGACAGAATTCCTCTGATCTGGTTCCAGGACACTTCAGGTATTGATGTTGGAGATATAGCTGAAAAAGCAGAACTGCTCGGACTTGGCCAATCTTTGATTTATTCCATTCAGCAGACAGATGTGCCAATGACACTTGTAACCTTGAGAAAGGGAACTGCTGCAGCTCATTATGTAATGGGCGGGCCTACTGCAAATCGTCATAATGCTTTTACCCTTGGCCTTGGTACAACTGAAATCTATGTTATGCATGGTGAAACTGCTGCTGCTGCATCTTATTCAAGAAGACTTGTAAAAGAGAAAGATGCAGGCCGCCCCCTTGAACCAATTGTTGATAAAATGAATCAGCTTGCCCAGGAATACCATGATAATTCAAGACCTGCATATTGTGCAAAATATGGTATGATAGATGAAGTAGTTAAAATGGATTCCCTTCGTGATTATCTTAAAGCATTTGCAGGAGCTGCATATCAGAACCCAAAATCAATCTGTCCTCAGCATCACTTGATTACACCTAGAATCATTAAGGGATAGATAGTGTTTGAACGACAACTCATCCATCTGCTTTGTTGCTGCAAACTTTTGCAATCCTCATGTACTTTAAGTACACTCCGGTTGCAAAAGTTATTGCGCCTCACATATGGACAAGTTCTCGTCCAAACACGAGTTCTCGATTAGATACTGTGTGCATAATTTGAGATAACATAACCAAAGATTGAAAACTAATAGTTAAAAAAAAGGGGTTAAAATGGCAGAATTTATAAAAATTGAAAATGATGGTCAGGTTGCAAAGATTACTCTTGACCGGCCCAAACATAATGTTCTCGACATTCCCATGATGAATGAACTCAATGCTGAACTTGAAAAAATTGCTGCAGATGAGAACCTGAAATGTATAGTCCTTACAGGCGAGGGCAGAAGCTTTTGTGCAGGTGTTGAAGTAGGAGATCATAAACCAGAACAGGTAGATGAGATGGTGGCAGTTTTTAACAGGATCTTTGAACTTATCAACATGATTGATATCCCTGTTATTGCTGCTGTTAACGGCGCTTGTCTCGGCGGCGGCATGGAAGTTGCCATTGCCTGTGATATTGTAATTGCTTCGGAAAAAGCAATATTTGGCCAGCCGGAAATCAAACTTGGATTTTTCCCTCCATACGCTGCAATCAGACTTCCTGAGCTTGTTGGGCCTGCAAAAGCCATTGAGATCCTGACAACAGGTCAGAACTATTCAGCTTTAGCTTCCAAAGATCTTGGATTTGTAACACAGGTGGCATCTGTGGATGATTTTGAAGAAGTCGTTCAAAAACAGGTAAAACAGATTACTATGGCAAGTCCCTTGATCATAAGGCTTAATAAACGGGCTGTAAAAAGACATATCGGCACCAGCTTTGCCCAGGGTGTTGATCTGGTCTCTGACTATTTTCTCAATACATTGATGAAAACAGATGATACCCTTGAAGGTATTGCAAGTTTTGA
>JBDLIV010000107.1:0-5963 GCA_039714675.1 Thermodesulfobacteriota bacterium | reverse complement strand
ATATGTATGTTTTATTATATCAGTGTATAATTATAGAAATTTAAATAAAATAGTATAATATAGGAGAGATCAATGGCAGTACCAAAGCAGAAAAGCTCTAAAGCACGAGGAAGAAAAAGAAGGACACATTATAAAACAGGTGCACCTACTGTAAGTGTATGCCCTGAATGCCAGGAACCAAAACTGCCCCATACAGCTTGTCCTGAATGCGGCGCATATAAGGGAAGAAACGTAAACGACCCTGCTGATGACGAAGAATAATTAAAGGAGGCAGCCTGAATCATGACAGTTGAGACTAAAGTCCAAAAAGTTATTGCCCAGAAAATACCTGGTGTTGACATTGAAGATATAGTTCCCGAAGCATCTTTAATTGAAGATCTTGGAGCAGATTCCCTTACAATCGTGGAGCTGGTCATGTCAATGGAAGAGATTTTTGAAATTGAGATTGATGAAGATGATGCTGAAAAACTGCTCACTGTTCAGGATGCCATTGATTTTATAAAAGCTAAATTTTAAAGAAGGTAAAGCAATGGATAGAGAAAAATCCATTATAATCGGAAGTGATCACGCAGCCTTTGAACTAAAAGAGAAAATCAAAACATATCTTTTTAATAAAGGTTATATTGTTGAAGATGCCGGTACAACAAGTGAGGCATCAGTCAATTATGTGGATTATGGAAAAAAGGTTGCCAAGGCTGTTTCAAAAGGTCAATTTTCCAAAGGTATTCTTCTTTGCGGCACTGGACTTGGCATGTCCATGATAGCCAATCGATTTAAGGATGTAAGAGCTGCCCGCTGTTCTGATGTCTTTTCTGCAAAAATGAGCAGGCTCCATAATGATTCCAATATATTAGTCCTCGGTGGTCGTCTTGTGGGTGACATCCTTGCATATGAACTTGTTCAAACCTGGTTGGAGACAGGTTTTGAGGGAGGTCGTCATCTTGAACGCATTCAAAGTATTGATGCTTAAGTTTACCATGACAGGTGTTTGAATGAGTTATATTGATAATATAGATTCAAAAATTGCAGATATTATTCACCTGGAATCAGATCGCCAGGAGTATGAATTAAATCTCATTGCTTCTGAAAATATTGCAAGTCCTGCTGTTATGGAAGTCCAGGGTTCAATATTGACCAATAAGTATGCAGAAGGGTATCCTGCAAAAAGATATTATGGCGGCTGCAGATATGTTGACAAGGCAGAGGAACTGGCCATTGAACGAGCTAAAAAACTGTTCAGTGTTGAATATGCCAATGTGCAGCCCCACTCAGGTTCAGGTGCAAATATGGCTGTCTATTTTGCATTGCTGGAACCCGGAGACAAAGTCCTTGCCATGGACCTTTCCCATGGAGGCCATTTAACCCATGGTGCTCCTGTAAGTTTTTCCGGCAAGCTATATAATTTTGTCCATTACGGTCTCTCCTCTGAAACTGAGATGATTGATTTAAACCAGGTGGAAGAGCTTGCAAAAAAGCATAAGCCAAAACTGATTGTGGCAGGAGCAAGTGCCTACCCCAGAATTATTGATTTTAAAGGTTTTTCAAATATTGCCAAATCTGTTGGTGCTGTTTTGATGGTGGACATGGCTCATATTGCAGGACTTGTTGCAGCAGGTGTTCATCCAAGCCCGGCAGGATATGCTGATGTTATAACTTCTACCACCCATAAAACTTTGAGAGGGCCCCGCGGAGGCTTGATTTTATCTTCGCAGAAGTTTGAAAAAAAGATTGGCAGCCAGATATTCCCCGGTACCCAGGGCGGCCCTTTAATGCATATTATTGCTGCAAAGGCTGTTGCTTTTAAAGAGGCCCTTTCCAAATCTTTTGCAGATTATCAGAAACAGGTGGTTAAAAATGCTTCTGTTCTGGCTGAAATCATGATGGAACGAGGGTATAATCTGGTTTCCGGAGGAACTGACAACCACATGATACTGGTTGACTTTACCGGGAAAAAGATATCTGGCAAAGAGGCTGAAGAGAGGCTTGGACAAGCCGGTATAATAGTAAATAAGAATACAGTTCCCAATGAAAAACGCGGTCCTTTTGTAACAAGCGGAATCAGGATCGGTCTTCCCCTTGTCACATCAAGACTTATGAAAGAAGATGCAGGTAAAATTATTGCAGGTTTAATCTGTGATGTTCTTGATGATGAATCAAATATTGAAGCAGCAGGTAAAAAAGTAAGAGATCTCTGCATTAAATATCCTCTTTATACCGGGAAATAGACAATGAGCGGACAATCCTTTAACAGACCTTCATGGCATGAATACTTTATGGGTATATGTGATCTTGTTGCCAGTCGTTCCACCTGTACAAGAAGAAAAGTGGGAGCTGTTCTTGTTAAAGAAAAAAGAATCCTCTGCTCAGGATATAATGGTGCTCCTTCCAAGGTTCCCCACTGTTTTGAAACAGGTTGTTTAAGGGATCAATTGAATGTGCCCTCCGGGGAAAAACATGAATTGTGCCGCGGAGTTCATGCAGAGCAGAATGCCATTGTCCAGGCAGCTTATCATGGTATTAAGGTAAAGGATTCTCTCCTATACTGCACTAACCAGCCCTGCTCCATATGTGCCAAAATGATCATTAATGCCGGGATTAAAACTGTATATTATAAAGATGGATATGATGATCCTTTGAGCCTGGATATGTTTGATAAGGCAAAAGTGGAACTTATCCGGCTTGGGACTTAAACTGTAAAAAGGGGTTGACATGAAATGCCCGTTTTGTGGAAAGCTGAATACAAGAGTTATTGATTCACGACCGGATAAAATAGAATTTCAGGTCCGCCGCCGCAGAGAATGCAGGAGATGTTCAGAACGTTTTACAACACATGAAAAATTTGTCCAGGTTCCCATAATTATCATAAAAAAAGATGGCCGCAGAGAAGACTTTAACCGGGAAAAAGTTCTCAACGGGATTAAGAAAGCTTGCGAAAAAAGAGCCATAAGCATCAATCTTATTGAAGAGACCGTAGATGCTATTGAACGGGATTTAAGGGAAACCAATGAACGGGAAATCCCTGCAAAGCTTGTGGGTGAGAAGATTATTAAAGCGTTAAAAAAAATCGATGATGTTGCCTATGTCAGATTTGCATCGGTTTACAGAGAATTTAAGGATGTGGATGATTTTATTAATGAACTTAAAGGTCTTGTCCATAGCCAGAGTGTTGCTGAATCTTCAAAATGAGCGATCATGAATACATGCAGGAGGCATTGTCTCTTGCCAAAACTGCAAAAGGCTTTACAAGTCCCAATCCCTGTGTTGGTGCAGTTGTTGTTAAAAACAATACGATTGTGGGGAGAGGCTTTCATAAAGCAGCAGGCCTTGCCCATGCAGAAGTTGAAGCTTTAGATGATGCAGGTATAAAAGCCCGGGGCGCAACCTTATATGTGACTCTGGAACCATGCAACCATTTTGGAAAAACCCCGCCATGTACCCGGAAAATAATCAATGCCGGTATAAAAAAAGTTGTAGTTGGCTGCAGTGATCCCAACCCTGATGTCTGTGGAGAGGGGCTTAAATATTTAAGGGATAAAGGCCTTGAAGTCCTTTCAGGTGTCCTTGAAAACCAGGCACAGATCTTAATTGAAGATTTCATCTGGTATGTTAAAAATAAAACACCGTTTGTGACCTTGAAATGCGCCTCCACCCTTGATGGACATATAGCAACATCCACAGGGGATTCAAAATGGATCACCAATGAAAAATCAAGAGGGTTTGTCCATAAAATCCGACATGAAGTGGATGCCATCCTTGTTGGCTCTGGAACTCTGCATGCTGATAATCCATCTCTCACCTCAAGGATTCAGGGCGTCAAAACAAAAGATCCTGCCAGAGTTATTCTTGATACCCATTTAAGCATTAAAGAAGATGCAAGGGTTTTGACCCTAAAGTCCAATGCAGAAACATTTATTATTACAGGTCCCAAAATTTCTCCAGAAAAAAGATCCCTGATTGAAAGTAAAGGTGCTCACATTATTCAAATCCCTTTAAAAGAACAAAAACTTGATTTAAACAAACTCATGATTAAATTAGGTGACATGTCAATTTTAAGCCTTTTAATAGAGGGTGGAAGTATTGTGGCGGGATCAGTACTTAAGCAGGGAATTGTAAATAAAGCTCTATTTTTTCTGGCACCTAAATTTCTGGGCAGCAGTGATGGTATTTCAATGTTTGACGGAGAGGGACCAAAACTGATAAAAGATGCATTTGAGCTTAAAAATATGAGTGTTACCCGGTTTGACAATGACATCCTTGTTAAGGGATATTTAAAATAATGTTTACTGGCATAATAGAGAGCTTTGGAACAATAAAACAGATCATGGCCAGTGGTGAAGGAAGAGTTCTTCACATTGATTGTGATCTGGATCTGACTGATACAAAGATTGGTGATTCCATTGCTGTAAACGGGGCATGTCTTACTGTGGTAGGTATTGAAAAATCAGGATTTAAAGTGGATATGGCGCCTGAAACAGTGGAACGGACAACTTTTAAATCTTTAACAAAGGGCAGCCGTGTCAACATAGAGCGTGCTTTAAGATTGTCCGACCGCATAGACGGTCATCTGGTTTCAGGACATGTTGACGGCACAGGAAGTATTGCTTCCATAATAAGAAAGAGTAATGCTGTAATCATCAAAATTGATGTTTTGACGGCACTTGGGTCAGACATGATTGAAAAAGGATCTGTAGCTGTTGAAGGAATAAGTCTGACTATTAATAAATGTTCTGATACCAATTTTGAGGTCAGTATTATCCCCCATACTGCAGCGATTACAACTATTGGATTAAAGCAGGTTGGAGACAAGGTAAATATTGAAACCGATATGCTCGGTAAATATGTAAAAAAAATATTAAAGGGAAGTATTTCCAGAAATGATGCAATGCCAGAAGGGCAGAGAGAGATCACCATGGAACTTCTTGCAAAGAACGGATTTTTAACTTAAGGAAAAAATATATGCCGCATTTAACAATTGAACAGGCTATTGAAGATATTAAAAACAATAAAATGGTTATTCTTGTGGATGATGAAGATCGTGAAAACGAGGGTGACCTTACCATGGCAGCAGAAGCTGTAACCCCGGAAGCCATTAATTTCATGGCTTCATATGGCAAAGGCCTGATTTGCCTCTCTTTGGATTCATCCATTGCAGACCGTCTTGATCTGCCCCCCATGGTTGAAAATAACACATCGCAATATGGAACCGGGTTTACCGTATCTATTGAGGCTAAAAAAGGTGTGACAACGGGAATTTCAGCAGCAGACAGGGCAACAACCATTCTTACAGCAGTTGCAGATGATACCACTCCGGGTGATATTGCAAGACCGGGGCATATCTTTCCTTTACGGGCAAGGGATGGCGGTGTCATGGCAAGGATCGGTCAGACAGAAGGTTCTGTGGATCTTTCCCGCCTGGCCGGTAAAAAATCTGCCGGAGTGATTTGTGAAATAATGGATGAAGATGGAACAATGGCAAGGATGCCGTCATTGGAAAAATTTTCTAAAAAACATGGTATTGGCATATGTACTGTTGCAGATCTGGTGGAATACAGGCTGAAAACAGAAAGTTTTGTCAGTAGAGCTGCCCAGACCATAATTCCAACCCGGGTAGGAGGAGAATTCAAGGTTATTGCCTATGAGAATGACCTTGATAATTTGACACATATTGCCCTTGTAAAAGGTGTAGTCGATCCTGAAAAAGCAACTCTGGTAAGGGTTCACTCCGAATGCATGACAGGGGATATTTTTACTTCTCTTCGGTGTGACTGCCAGGATCAACTGCATCAAGCCATGTCCATGATGGAAGAAGAAGGGAGCGGGGTTCTTTTATACCTTCGCCAGGAGGGTCGCGGCATTGGTCTTGTGAATAAATTAAAAGCGTATGAATATCAGCGCAAGGGCCTGGATACTGTTGAGGCAAATGAAAAACTCGGGTTTGAGGCAGATATGAGAGATTATGGAGT
>JBDLIV010000106.1:0-5995 GCA_039714675.1 Thermodesulfobacteriota bacterium | reverse complement strand
AGCTAAGAATTTGCGTTGATATCTTTAATGCAGATTTTAATTTTATCCACCAGGATCATGACTGATAAAATTTATATCTGCCTGATTTAGATAACATGGAATTTGCTATCATTCAATACAAACAACATTTTTGACATCATCACAAAAAAATAACCAGTTTTTCCAGGTTAAGCTCTTATAGAGACTGCAATCTGTCATGTTGCAGTTTCTCCGATTTTTAATTGTTTTTAAAGAATTCATAGCTGAATTCAGCATTAAAACTGTCCAAACTTTAGGGTTTACCGTAACATCTCTTTACTTATTAAAATGGTTTGAGCACAAATAGTAATATTTTAAAATCATCAAATTAAAGGGATAATTCATGAATTTATTAAACCCGAAAACAGAAAATTTTGAACATCTTGATACAGAATCAAGAGTAATTATGAAAAAAACAGTTGAATTTTTTGAAAACAGGGGTAAAAAACAGTTAAAATCAGATTATCATGAAAGCATATGGTATGGTGATTTTATTGAGTTTTTAAAAGAAAACCGGGTATTTGAAACCCTGCTCACTCCTTCAAAGTATGCTAATAAGAATCCAGATGCCCGGTGGGATACCAGAAGAATCTGTGATTTTAATGAGATTTTAGCATTTTACAACCTCTCCCACTGGTATACATGGCAGGTATCTATTCTGGGGCTGGGACCTATCTGGATGAGTTCCAATGAAGAGATAAAACATAAAACCGCTCAATTATTAAAAAAGGGACATATCTTTGCCTTTGGTTTGTCAGAAAAGAGTCATGGAGCAGATCTTTACTCCTCTGATATGTCCTTAACACCGCTTGGAGAGGAACAATATGTTGCAGATGGCGGGAAATATTATATCGGCAATGCCAATAAGGCAGGAATAGTCTCAACCTTTGGGAAAAACAGTGAAACCGGGGAGTATGTATTTTTTGCTGTTAATCCTGAACATGATAACTATGACCTTGTTCAAAATGTAGTTGAGTGGGAAGGTTATGTTGCCGAATATGCCTTGAACGGCTATCCCATTACACAAAAAGATATCCTTTCAACAGGACAGGATGCATGGGATTCTGCATTGAACACCATTAATGTGGGAAAATTTAACCTTGGCTGGGCTGCTATCGGTATGTGCACCCATGCATTTTATGAAGGGTTGAATCATGCTGCCAACCGCAACCTTTATGGTAAATGGGTCACGGATTTTCCACACATAAAACAGATATTTGTTGATGCATATACAAGACTTGTTGCCATGAAGCTTTTCTCCCTGAGGGCTTCCGACTATTTCAGAAGTGCTTCAAAAGATGACAGGAGATACCTGTTGTACAATCCCATGGTTAAAATGAAGGTTCCTTCCCAGGGCGAGTTGGTGATCAACCTGATATGGGATGTGATTGCTGCAAGGGGATTTGAAAAAGATGCTTTTTTTGAAATGGCTGCAACCGATATCAGGGCTCTGCCAAAACTTGAAGGAACGGTTCATGTAAACATGGCCCTGATTATTAAATTCATGGCAAATTACTTTTTTAATCCGGGTGAATTCCCTGAAATTGATAAACGGGATGATGAAGGCTGTGATGAATTTTTATTTAACCAGGGACCCACAAGAGGACTTGGGAAAATCCAGTTTCATGATTTTAATATTGCTTATAACAGTGTTGATCTGCCCAATGTCAATATTTTTAAAGAGCAGATAGAGATATTACAGGAGATGCTTTTAAAAGCAACACCGGATAAAAACCAGGCAAAGAACATGGATTTTTTGTTATACCTTGGTGAAATGTTAACACTTGTTGCCTATGGGCAGTTGATCATTGAAAAATTTAATATGGATAAATTTGAAGAAGATCTTTTGGAACAGATTTTTGACTTTATGGTCAGAGACTTTTCAGAAAATGCATTAAAGCTCTATTCAAAAACAGATACAACCGATATCCAGATGGATTATTGCAAAAAAATTATTAAAAAGCCGGTAAAAGATATTCAGCGATTTTCAAGAATCTGGGAAAAACATATAATCTCATTAAAAGACTCCTATGAAATGAATCCTTAATTATAATTTAAACTCTCACCTGCGGGGAAGATCCGACAGGTTGTAACAGCCTGTCGAGTCAAAGGCTTTTTAAAATTTCATTGCAGGCCTGCAGGGTGCCGCCCTGATTTGACTTGATGTAATTTTGTGTTACAAGGATTTGCTCTGTTTTGTTTACAGGATTTTCAAGGGTTTTGCTGATGGTTTTGGCAACTGCTTGCCAACTCTTTTTTTTTATAATAATTTTTTTATTAAAGATCTCATCACCTGCCCATGCAAAATCATCATAATATGGGCCGGTAACAGTTACAGCACCCTGAACAGCAGGCTCAATAAAATTTTGTCCGCCAAGGGGTTTAAGGCTTCCACCCACAAAAACAATTGAAGCAAGGCCATATGCTGTCTTGAGCTCTCCAAATGTATCCCATAAGATAATCCCGGGATTTGTTAACCGTACAGATATTTTGGACCGTAAATGGAAATTTAAATTATGGGAATTTAAGAGTTTTTCCCATGGGCTGACTCTGTGCATGTGGCGCGGAAATATGGCTACAATCTGCCTGGGAAACATTTTTAAAATTTCTTTTATTAAAAGGATAGTTTCTTTTTCTTCTTGTTTCCTGACAGATGCAAGAATGGTCAGGGGTAATTTTCGGGGTAAGTTTGTTTTGATTTGTTCTAATGCCTGAGTATCAGGGTTATCTGCACTCATGGATTCAAATTTAATATTTGGCATGGTTTTAACAATTGTATTGTCAAACAAACATTTATATCTTTTTGCATCAAGGCTTGAAACTGCAAGAATGATATCAGGAGCAAGGTGTTTCCATAAAAATTTGGTTTTTAAATAATGGTTAAAGCTTTTCCTGGAAAGCCTTGCATTTATAATTAAAATTTTACTTTTGTTTTTTTTAAGATAATAGAGCAGGGCAGGCCATATTTCTGTTTCAAGCAATACCATGATAGCGGGATTAATTGCTTTTACAGCAGCTTCAATGGTATCCGGCATATCAAAGGGAAACCACTCTATTTTTAACTCAATAAAGTTATTGAGGGTTTTTTTTGTTAATCTGGTTTTTAAAATATCAATACCCTGGGATGTTGTGGAGGTTACAAGAATTTTTATATTGGTTGCCGGGTCAAGAGTCTGGATAATATTCACAGCAAGATAGGCTTCACCGGCAGAAGCTGCCTGTATCCATATATCAGCCTTTGAATGGTGTTTTGCAAACCGGCGTTTTTCAAATCCATGTTTCAGCCGTTTGGCTGTTTTAAGAAAAGGAAGGCTAAGCTTCCACACTATATTGTAAAATTTGAAAAAATTGAGTATAAATGTATTTTTTGTCATGGTGACATATGATCTTATATTTTTAAATATTATTAATATACCCTGATATTATAAACCAAGGTACAATAAATCAAGGTTTATGGAAAAGAAATTCTGATAGAGTTGAAGGCAAGTCTTTTTTGGATTTGGTTCATAAAATAGCATATGACCATAAAAATTTGTATTATGTGACAGACCAGCCTGTCAACACGGATAAATGAGAAGAGAGGAGAAGATAATGGCAGTTTCAAAAGAGCTTTTGGAAATCTTGGTTTGTCCTAAATGCAAAGGTGAAATCCAGTTGAATAAGGAGAAGGACGGACTTGTATGTGAAGCATGTTCACTTTTATATGAAATCAAAGATGATATTCCTATTATGCTGATAGATGAGGCAAAGCCGCTGTAACATGAGTACACCAAAAAATCCAGATTCTGCAAAATTGGTTGTGGGCTGTATCATGAATAATAAAGCAGACATTGACAAACTTTTTCCTGTGTTAGAGGATTTATTCGGCAGTGTGGATATGATAAGTCCCTGGTTGGGATTTGCCTATACTGATTATTATTATAAAGAGATGGGATCTCCATTGTATCGCAAGGTTTTTGTGTTTAAACCTTTGATTGCACAGGATGAGCTTGCCATGATTAAAGAAAAAACCAATGCAATTGAAACTAAGTTTGCACTTGACGGGAAGAGAACTGTCAATATAGACCCTGGATATCTTGTCTCTTCACGTTTTATTCTGGCCACAGGAAAGGAGTATTCCCACAGGATTTATATTGGTCGGAAAATTTATGCAGATTTGACATTGATATATTCTAAAAACAAAGGTTTTCAAACACTGGAGTGGACTTATCCTGATTATGCTTCAAAAACCATGATTTCATTTTTATCAAAGGTCAGGAGTAAATATCTTCTGGATTTAAAAGCACATAGAGGAGAATAAAATGATTAAAAGTATGACTGCTTTTTCACAGGTATCTAATACCCATGAAACTATCACAGCCAATGTCACTATTCGTTCCTATAATTCACGGCATCTTGATATAAAGATTTATACTCCTGAATCCTGTCAGGAATTTGAAGAAAACATTAAAAAGATTATTTCCAGGACCCATGAAAGGGGGAGGATTGAGATAAGGCTGTCGGTTCAGGATGATGCAAAAGATCAGGACCTGTTTGAAGTCAATGAGGCAAGAGCAATATCATATTTCCAGGCATTGGATAAAATCAAAAAGGAGTTAAACCTCTCCAATGATATCTCAATGGATAATATTTTAACTGTCAGAGATATCATTGTCCCTTTAAAAAAAGATCAGGATAAAAACAAGTTGTGGAAAGCAGTCGGGCCTTGTATAGAAGCTGCCAGCATGAATCTAAATGCCATGCGAAAAAAAGAAGGCGAAAATCTTTATGAGGATTTGCTTGCAAGAATTGTATATGTGGAAGATAGATTAAAATTTGTTGAAAAAGAAGCTGATACAATTCCGATGATTTATAAGAAAAAGCTCATGGAAAAAATATCTGGTCTGACTTCCGAGGTTAAGGATCTGGATCCTGTAAGAATTGCCCAGGAAGCAGCTATAATTGCCGACAAGAGTGATGTGTCAGAAGAGATTGTAAGGCTTTACAGCCATATCAAGCTGTTCCGTGACAGCCTTGATTCAGAATCTTCCCAGGGCAGGAAACTCAATTTTTTAATCCAGGAATTTAACAGGGAATTCAATACAATAGGATCAAAGGCCGGCAATGCTGAATTATCTCACATGGTAGTTGATCTTAAATCCCAGCTTGAAAAAATCAGAGAACAGGTGCAGAATATTGAATGAAAGGAAACTTATGGAACAACTTCTCTTAAATTTAGGTTTTGGAAATACTGTGGTGGCACAAAAAGTTGTGGCAATTTTGTCTCCGGGTTCATCTCCCATGAAAAGGGTTAAGGATGATGCAAAAAAGGAAAAACGTCTTGTTGATGTGACCCATGGGAGAAAAACAAGAGCTATTATCATCACGGAATGCAACCATGTCCTCTTGTCTGCAATTCAGGCAGAAACTCTCTCCAACAGGTTTGCATCCCTGATGGATGAAAAAGAAGCCAAACTCAATGGTTAAAAGAGGAAAGCTGTATGTTGTCTCTGCCCCCTCAGGAGCCGGAAAAACAACGCTGATTAAAAGAGTGTTAAACCGTTTTAAAACTCTTTCTTATTCTGTATCCCATACAACAAGGGCTCCAAGAAACAACGAACAGCAGGGCCTTGATTATTTTTTTATCAGCCAGGAAGAATTTAAAGAAAAAATAAGCAGGGATTACTGGCTTGAATGGGCAAAGGTGCATGGCAATTATTACGGAACATCCAAAGATTTTATAAAAACAAGCCTGGATAAGGGCAAAAGCCTGATTTTGGACATTGATGTTCAGGGCACCAGTCAGATCCTGCAATCAGGATTGGAAATGGTGACAATTTTTATCATGCCGCCTTCAATTGAAATTTTATCTCAACGTCTTGAAAATCGTGGCAGTGACTCCAAAAAGGTCATTGACAAGCGCATTAAAAATGCAAAGATAGAAATAGCAAAAAAACATATGTATCAATATGTTGTGATAAATGATGATCTTGATAAA
>JBDLIV010000105.1:0-6020 GCA_039714675.1 Thermodesulfobacteriota bacterium | reverse complement strand
AGGGTCAGACCTGTTTTAAATTTTATCAAAGTATGACCGCATAAGTCTTTAAGTGTCAAATCAATTTATTTATTATTAACAAAAAAATCATCAATAATTTTCTGTTCTTTCAATTCCCGGCCATAGTCTGTAGCACTTTTTTTATCTGTGAATTCTGAAACACGGACCACAAACCAAGTTTTCCCGCCACCATATACTTTTTTGATTCTGGCATCAATTTCTTTTTTTTTTAAAATATCAACATATCGTTGAGCATATTTCTCCTTTAAATAGGCTGCCACCTGAATAGTAAAGGGCTTGAATACCTGTACGGGTGTTTTAATTTTTTCTTTTTCAATGGTTTTTGATTTAAAAATCTGGGATCCGGTACCTACCATAAAAAACAGAAGTAAACCGGAGATCAGCGTAAGAAAACCCGCCTTTAAATAAAATCGAGTTTTCTCATTTTGCTTTATATAGGTATACACCCTTGCAACAGATAATATTAAAAGATTGAGACTGCCAACCATGAAAGACCATAAACTCTGCGGGAAGGAGACACCTTTTTTAAAGAGCATTTGCACTTTTTTACCAATTTCAACTTTTCTCACTGGTTTTTTATCAGAAAGTTGAAACAACACCTTTTCTTTAAGAGTATCTTTGGGTTTGCCAATCAAAGACTCAATTTTTTCTGCATCTCCATGTTTCAATTCAGGATCACTTAGAACATTCTGGTAAAGTTTTTTGGCTGTAAAATCTTTTCTTTCCAAATCCAGAAAAATATCGAGAATCAGGATTGATAAGACTTTATCACTATAATATCTTTCAGCGAGCATGGACAGTATCTCCTGCTCAAATGATGTTACAATACTTGATTTTCTGACTCTGGTCAGCCAAAGATGTGCAATATCTCTATCTGCTGGATTTATTTTGAGATAGACAAGCGTCCCCATCTTAAAATTTTTATTTTCAACAATAGAGTTTAAGTTAAATTTTGCAATGGCACCTGATATCCTTTGGGCTGTTTTCTTTGAAGTAAATGGCCATAGCAGGAAGGTATCATAAATTCTTAAAGCTTTAGTATAATTTTTATCAGCTTTATTAAAAATCCCTGATCTCTCCCAGGCATGCCCCTCTTTAATCAAATTTGTAATTATTTTCTTAGCTGTTAAATCCATTAAAACGCTGATTACAACTATCACGACTGCTATGGTCACAATGCCTGTAATTAAAGGATTGATTCCCGGAAAAAATCCTGCAAGTCCCGGCATAAGATAAAAACTCAATGGGATGGCAAACAGAGTTGTTATCCATAAATGAACACTGATATTTCTTAATATCCAGATCATCGCCCTTCTTGTACCTCTTGCATACACAAATTTTGTTCCGGTTTTAAAGGCACCTGCAGCACTTCAATCTTTTCACTATATCCAAAAGTTATTCTATGCTCATCTATACTGCATCCTGTCCTTGCATTCACTTTTTTAAACCTGATATTATCAGGAATTGGAAAATCTCTTTCCGGTTCTGATTTCAATGCTTTCATCATGAAGTCAGCCCAGATAGGTGCTGCGATTCTGCCACCTGTTATACCTATATTATTAATATCAACTAAAGTTCTTTTCTTGTCAAAGCCAGTCCATACAGATGTGCAAAGTGTTGGTGTGAATCCTGTAAACCATGCATCTTTATAATGGTCTGTAGTTCCTGTTTTGCCTGCTGCAGGACGGTTAAATCCAAGATTCCGGATGGATCGCCCGGAACCTCTTTGAATGACTGATTTCATCATATCCACAACCTGATAAGCAATAGCAGGATCAAGTACCCTTTTTTCCTGAACAATGTGCTCAAAAACAATTCTGCCAAAGGCATCTTCCACCCTCCAGAAGAGAAAAGGTTCATGCAGAACTCCAAGATTGGCAAAAACAGTATAAGCCGATGCAAGCTCAAAAGGTGTTACATCAGAAGTTCCCAGTGCCACAGAATACACATCCTTTAGAGGGCTTTTAATGCCACATATTCTGGCAGTATTATTAACCTCACTAGAACCAACTTTTTCCACAATCTGAGCTGCAATGGTATTAACAGATTTATACAGAGCTTTTTTTAAAATCATATCGCCGGTAAAGGCTTTGCCAAAATTTTGAGGTTCCCAGTCCGGGGCTCCTTTTATGGGTATAATAACAGGCTGATCCGTCATAACTGTTCCAGGATGGTATCCAAGGGTTTTAAAGGCTGAATAGTAAAGAAAGGGTTTAAAACCGCTTCCCGGCTGTCTGAAACTATTTATTGCCCTGTTAAATTCACTTTTATAATAATCTCTACCCCCGATTAAAACTTTAACAGCTCCTGAACCAGTGTCAATAGCCACAAGTGCCCCCTGGGGATGTTCTGAATTCTCACTCTTAATACCCATCATAGTATCAAGTTTTTCAAGACCTTGTGTTAAAGATTTGTGAGCATAGGACTGCAGTTTTGTATCAATTGTTGAGAACACCTTGATGCCGCCATGAAATACAACATCTTCACCATATTTTTCAATCAACTGGCTTATCAAAGCATCCAGAAAATAACTTCCTGTTCTTGAATCTCTTTTTTCATTATAAAGTTCTGGCTTCACCAACATTGCCTGCTTAGATTCAAGAGCAGATATAAAGCCCACTTGCACCATGCGTCTCAAAACTATGTCACGCCTTTTTATTGCCCGATCAAGATGCCTGTATGGATTATAATTTGTCGGAGATTTAGGCAGACCGGCAAGCAATGCTGCCTCAGGCAGTTTTAATTCAAGGGCTGATTTACCAAAAAATTGTCTTGAAGCTTTTTCAACTCCTTGAGCTCCTGCACCAAAATAAATCTGATTTATATAGGCATGTAAAATTTCTTCTTTTGTATTGGATGCTTCAATCTGCATGGCCACAAGCAATTCTTTGAATTTGCGTTGATATGTCTGTTTAAAACTGAAAAAAAGATTTTTAGCAAGCTGCTGGGTTATGGTAGAGGCTCCCTGGACCCTGCCTGATTCAAAAAGTGTTATATAGAGTGCTTTCAAGGTTCTAAGTTTATTAATCCCATGGTGTTCAAAAAATCTGTGATCTTCTGTTGCTATAATTGCATTAATAAAATCCTGGGATACCATGTTTAAAGGAATGGTTTTTCTGCTACCAATGGTGGTCAGCATCTGGCCGTTTGAAGCATAAATCTGGGTCTGGGGTCTTTCAATGATTCTGCTTAAAGGAGAGGGAAGTTGTGGAAGATCTTTAGCAGTATAAAACACCAGAAACATCCCGGCAAGACCTGTCAGAGAGATAAAGATTAAACCGGAAAACAAAAAAAACCGGAAAAATTTTGAAATTTTCAGGAAGAGATTCAATTTTCACCTCCCTGAAGATAGAGACTAAGCTGCCAAACAGCCCACTCTCGACCTTTTATAAAAACGATTTTATTAGCACCCTCTTCTTCAAATTCAAACCCGAGTTTAATATAACCGTTTTGTGTTACATTCCAAATACCAACATTGATGATCTTCCCCGCTTGTGCCAACAAAATTGCAGGATTTGCCATAAGATCGGGCAGGATATCAGCAGGCAGTTTAAACACAGCATCAAAAAATTTTTCTGCTGGATAGATACGCCCTGAAAATCCTTCCATCCCTGAAAGCTCTCCTGCCACAGCTTGTTCACCGCTTTCAATATCAAGGATATATTGTTTTTTAAGATCAATCTGTTTGATAACCCTGTTTTCAGAATCAATAAAATAAATTTTAATGCCGCCTGGAATACCCTCACAAAATATTCTGTCAAGCATACTGGATTTAAGCAGCCAGACCAGTTGGGCAGGCTTAATAATTTTGTCTGCCATTGATTTTTCAAGGGTCAGATAGAGGGTTTGAAAATGATTTTTTTCCAAAGTAACCCACTCTCCTGGTAAAATACCTGAAACAAGGTTTGAAAAAGAGGAGGCTTTGTGTACATTGTGCTGTGTATCCTCTTTTTTATTAATGATTTTATTGAGATATTCATAGGCATCAGTTGTATGTTTCCCAGCCTCCCAGATAACTCCTGTTTTAGGACGGGACTCATTGGTTGAGGTAAGATAAGAACCAACAAGGTTCTCAAACCAGTCAAAGCGTAACTCGGAAACCAGAAAAGTTGCAGTAATCATGAGAACTGCAATATTTAAAAAAGAGAAGGTCCTTTTTAACCATTCAGAAAAATTTAAGGGTTCATACCATTGCCGGGTCATAAAAATTATGCTTGGCGCATCTCTTCTACGTTTGTCCGCTCAGTTTCATGGATGCATTATATATGGTGTACAAATTTTTATGGTCTTCTAAAACTTTGGGCAGAAAACTTGTAAGATGTGCATCATCATCCACATTTATAATACAATTTACACTTGCGTGCAAAGCAGACATATTATCATTGGTATTAAATTGCCTGCTCATTAAAACAAGACAGATTTTACGTCTTAAAGACATGTCAATGGTATTGAGTTTGTCCATAATTATGGTAACTCCCCTGTTTTGATCAAAAGCTTCATCAATAAGAACAAGAGGATAAATATGGTATTCAAGTTTTTTCAATGCCTCTTTACTTGTGTCAACAACCTTGGCATTAAAACCTATATTTTTAACTACAGAAGACACCTTTTTTTGCAAATCATTATCACCAATACATATAAGAGCAAGAGCATTGAGTTTGTTTTCAAGAGAAAAATCAAGATCTTGTTCTTCTGGTTTCACAGCTGAAATTTTGATCTGTTCTTTACATTTTGGACATTTAAACGTTGAATCCCTATCCTGAGGAACTTTATTATCAGGAATGGTTAATTTGGTTTTACAATTATCACATGTCACATTCATAGCTTAATTCTCCTGGAGCTTACTTTCCCTTGTATCCACGGTCAATTTCCAATGAATCAATATTTGTTGTGGCCTGACCGCGGGCACTCTTTATGGCATCAAGGCCTCGACCCACAATATCTTTTCTTGAAGCATAAGACGATGCAATATCCTCATTTATCTTTCCCTCCTCATAAAGTGAAACTATATATTCATCAAAAGAGACCATATCCTGTGCCTTACCTGTGGTAATAATATCATTGAATGTCTTACCTTCTGACTCTCCATTTAAAACGGTATCTTTCACCCTTAGATTAGTTCCCAAAATTTCAAAAGCAGCCACCCTGCCGCCTCCAAGTTTTGGCAGCAATCTCTGGGCAACAATCCATCTTATTGAATCTGCAAGACGAATCCTGATCTGTCTCTCTTCTTCAGTGGAAAACATACCAAGGATACGATTAATCGTTTGACCTGAATCAACAGTATGCAGTGTTGACAGAACAAGATGACCGGTTTCGGCTGCAGCAAGCCCTATTTCCACGGTTTCCCGGTCACGCATCTCGCCCACGAGAATTACCTTTGGTGCCTGACGCAAAGCAGCTCTTAGACCACTTGCAAAGGTGTCGAAATCAACTCCAAGTTCCCTTTGATTAAAAGTGGATTTTTTCTGGGAATGCTGGTACTCAATAGGATCTTCAAGGGTTATAACATGCACAGACTTACTTGTATTTATTTTATCAAGTAATGCAGCAAGGGATGTTGTTTTACCGGAACCTGTGGCCCCTGTAACAAAAATAATACCATTTTTCTCTTCTGCCATGGTGTAGAAAGCTTTGGGAAGATCCAGCTCTTTAATGGTTGGAATTTTTGTCTCCAGTTTTCTTAGAACAATGGAATACTTGCCTGATCTTGAAAATATATTCACCCTGAAACGAGCCTTATCTCCAATTTGATATGAGAGATCACAGGAGCCTTCCCTGATTAGAGTCTCACTTAGTTTCCGATTGTTGTTAATCAAATTCAGGGCAATGATTTCAGTTTGAAATGGAGTTAATATTTCAAAAGAGGGCTCAATATCCACAGAAACCAGTTCGCCGTCACTTTCAACCTGCAGGGGTTTGCCTGGTGTAAAATTCAAGTCTGAAACATTGTCATGGGATTCCAGCATTTTGGAAAGAATATGGTCAATTTGCTGTTT
>JBDLIV010000104.1:0-6046 GCA_039714675.1 Thermodesulfobacteriota bacterium | reverse complement strand
GAATGGATTCAAATTCCCAGAATCCCCTCCAGCAAATTAGCATTAAAATTTTCAGGTTGTTATTTTTTTATATAAAAACAACAAAAACACTATAAACACAAGTAAGATTAACGCTGATATAAATAAAAAGCAACTATTTTAAACCACAAAGCCTCTCACAAACACCTGGACATAATCTTTCATCTTACCAATGATCTTCTCCCCTTAGAATCAGACTCATTTATTTCTGCATAAAGAATCCCGTCAGGTTTCAGTATCTCATCAGCATAAGCATGCATTTTCTCAAGGTTTGGTTTGATATCATTGATACTTTGGAAGTCTAATAACTGTTTTCATAAAAAAAATTAACCTTGACCTCGATCAGCATAGTTTTCTCGACGTCTCAAAAATTTTCTCGACGTCTTATCCACTAATGCGAAAAATTTATCTATTTCATCTTTTGAGTGTGACGCTTTATGACCCCGCACTTTTATAAATCTGCAGTCTAATCCATCAACTATCCTAAAAAAATCCTGATAGAGCTTATAATTTTTGATACGCTTGTTCTTCTTTGACCGATAATTATTTTGTTCTAACCGGGCCCGTCTTCCGAGAAGTCCTGTAATATTTTGAGAATCTGTAAAAATCACAATTTTGAATCCCTCTCCTTGAATCGTATTTAATGCCCAGATTAAGGTCTGTAATTCTAATTTCGTAGAACTTGTCTGTTCAAATTTTTTAATTTTAACATTGGTTTTCAACGATTCAAAATAAGATTCTTCCTGTGATACAACCAGATAAGCCCCATATCCAACCTTTGACTCAGGATTCACACTTCCATCTGTGAACAGTCTCAATGTCTTCATAAGCATTAAGTCCTTTTATGCTTGGATAATAATCGATTCAGATGACCGGCAAAGGCATTCCGATTTTTTTGATTTAGTGCCGGTGGGCATGCATCTGCACCCACCCATATTTTCATTAAAGGCTCACTCGTGCCACGTAAACAGCACCTTCTGACAAACCACCGGTTAATGGATTATCAAACTCAATCGTGTGTGAGTCAGCACTTTTAAATACCTTACCCAAAAGATTGGTAAAAGAGTCTTCCGGGAAACCATCTGCCCAGAGGCCAAACACTCCGCCAGGTTTCAAATGCTGTGCCAGTTCCTCCAGCCCTTCCTCGGTATAGAAACGCGAATTCGTTTGGTGTAATACTTTCGTCGGGCTGTGATCTATATCTAAAAGAATGGCGTCATGTCTATTGGCAGGATATTCAGGGGAAAAGCTTTTCGATGTATCCCGGGACAGGGCAAAAAAATCAGCATTTACAACTCGGCAACGCGAATCTCCCATCAGTGTTTTGCCCAGCGGGACCAATCCTTTTTGGTGCCATTGGATCACTCCCTCTAAATACTCCACAACAATGAGCGATGTTACACGCGTGTCTTCCAATACAGAAACAGCCGTATACCCGAGCCCGAGTCCTCCGACCACAACATCGAGATTTTCTTTTTCCAACACACCAAGACTAAGCTTGGAAAGCTGAACTTCTGCCTCATGAAACAAGCTGGTCATTAAGAAATGCTCACCAAGCTTCACCTCATAAATATCAAGGCCCCCGAGTTGAATTAAACGGCGCCGTCGCAACATCAGGTCTCCGATAGGCGTCGGCCGAAAATCTAATTCCTCGTACATCAAACTCATTTTAAAACCTTTTTAATGACGTAAGGTTCCAAGGGTCTTCAGACATCCCCTCGGAGACAGGCCGGTATTTAAGTTGCATACCCTTTAAAAAGTTACGTAACATCTGATTTTTACACTCACGATAATGCTTATGCCCCGGTCTGCGGAAAAAAGCACTTAATTCATGTTTGCTAATGTTCACACCCGCCAGAGATAGAATCTTTATCACATCATCTGCTTTCAAGTTTAAGGCTAT
The DNA here is from genome assembly GCA_039714675.1 of Thermodesulfobacteriota bacterium. Taxonomy (GTDB): domain Bacteria; phylum Desulfobacterota; class Desulfobacteria; order Desulfobacterales; family Desulfobacteraceae; genus Desulfobacula. Next base: position 4,125 of record JBDLIV010000104.1, on the reverse strand, counting down.
TTTCAATTTCATGAAAACGGCATTGTTATTTAGGCTCTTTTCCGACTCAAGCTGGGGTCCGTCCCTTCTGCCCCGCTTATCATTGATCAGTCCGTTTAAAAAAATAGCCAGTTGCATGTCACTGCATTTCTGACAGGCAGGATCATCATCTCTTTTTAGCCAGTCACTGATCTGTGCTCGTGTGACTTGATGGCCTGCCTGATCAAAAATAGAAATCATTTTTGAATCGCTGAGGTCAAAGATATACCGAATACGGCGTAGAATATCATTTTTATTCATTTTTTCAGTCTAATCCCATCTTTTTTCAATTCTAAAACTCCTTTTTTGTACAATCCCCCCACTGCTTTTTTAAATTCTTTTTTGCTCATGGAAAAAAATTTTTTAATATCTTCTGGAGAGCTTTTATCATAACAAGGTATAAACCCTCCGGCTTTTTTTAAAATCTTTACAATTTTTTGAGTAGATCCTTTTACAGACTGATAACCCGGTTTTTTCAAAGTCAGGTCAATTTTTTTGTCTTCACGAAACCGCATGATATAACCAATGCAAGTATCTCCAATTGACAGATCCTGGTAGGTCTCATTAAGATACAACATTCCATAATACCGATTATTGATTACGGCCATAATACCAATCTTGGTAATAGAGTGAATAATAAGATCGACCTGCTGACCTGCTTTAAGATCCTTTATATTTTTATCACAATTTACAGATATCTGAGTTGTGCCGTACACCCGTTGTGTTTTGTTATCCAAACAGATCTTTGTTAAATATTTTTTCCCGGGCGACATTGAGTCTTGCTGTTCATTTTTTGGCACCAGCAGGTCTTTTTCAAGTCCCCACTCCATAAATGTTCCAAACGAAGTCACATCTTTTGCTTTGAGAAAAACAAAATCGCCAACAATACCGGCAGGTTTTAATGTGGTGGCAACCAGACGATCTTCAGAGTCGGTATATACAAACACTTCAAGAGAATCACCAATATTGAAATTGTCAGGAACATATTTATTGGGAAGCAGAATCCTCTCTTCATCAGAACTTAAATACAAACCAAAATCAGACCTGCTTTCAATAACCAGATTATTATATCTTCCAATTTTAAGCCTGTTTTTTTGTCCCTGGGGTTTTGGCTTATCCTGGGCAATTTTACTAGAATTCGTCCACGCATTTTTAATGTCCGGCATTGGTCTTACCTCTCTGTAAATTTATGTAACCATACTAACATACTTAAGCATATACCACCACACGTACATCACTTTACTGTTATTTTTATATTTATACAGGAGAACAAGAAAATCACTCGGAAGAGGGGGCAACTGCACCATTTTTTCAAGTATGTTTTTTGTATCTTATATAATTATGCTTTCTGAAAACTATGTACAGGGCTAATTAACTTTGAGTGTCTTTTTTATTTTTTCTATACCAATCCTGATTTCCATACAATTCTTTCTTGCATGTGGGACAAATGCCATGACTAAAAATAGCTTCAGAATGTTTTTCAATATAAGATTCAATACGATTCCAATACCCTTTGTCATCCCTGATGTTTTTACACTTAGCACAAATCGGGACCAAACCACTTAATGTTTTAACATCCTCAAGTGTTTCTTGAAGTTTTTTAATTAACTTTTCCTTTTCTTCTGCTTCCTGTTTACGCTCGGTGATGTCTCGAATAATTTCCATTTTTGAAATTGAACCATCACTGTTTTGTAAAGGGTAGCAAATAATATCAAATGAGCGGCCTTCGGGTGTTGTAGGGGTATAATGAACAATTTTGTTTGATTCAATTACGGACATTAACTCACAGTATTTACATGGAGAGTCCTGCCCGGCAATTGACTGATGGCAGTTTGATCCTGTATGATTGCCAAACCATTCAATCATTGTTTTATTCATATGACGAATGTGATAATCACTATCAACTATAAAAATGCCCACACCCATGGAATCAATTGCTTCGAGATATTTTTTTAATTTTTCCTCACTTTTTTGCAAAGCTTTACGAGACGTTTTATGCTCTTTGATTTCATATTTCATGGCTTCATTGATTTTAGTAAGGCTATTATTTGTTGCAAGGTATTTATCTTTCATCAATCCGATAAGACAACCTGACAAACCACCTACGAAAAAAGGCACAATATACCTGTAAAGGTCATATTCGAAATTAGTACCATGAAGAGCAATACGGCCAAACAAAGGGACAATTAAAGCACCTAATATTGTAAATTTAATCTTATATGAGATTGATATCATAGTACTTCCTCCCCATTAAGACCATTCATGTCTAAAGTTAAAATTTATACTTATGTGCTGAGTTCCAAATAACCTTGATCATGAATAAATTCGTTAAGAATAAAGAGATGCAAAATATATACCACCTACATCTATTTCTTCCACCAGTCCGGGTTTTTAACACCTTATCGGTGTACAAGATATTATATGGATAGATTTTCCAGCAATATTGACGGCGGCATTGAGCTGAATCGAACCGCATGAAAATCTATATTTAATAAACTTCACCTTTATGCTTTTGATGTTTGTTAACTCTATAGTCAATCCATGGATCAGCTTTTTTTGGATGCCATCTTTTGCCATATAAAAAATTATCAATATAGGGAAACAGTGTCTGTGCAATTTTTGATCTTGCAACAAAATATCTTACAAATTTATGCAGCAGTGTATTTGGACGGCTGAAGGGGCATATTGCCATACAGATTGAGCAGTCTGTCCCAACTTTGCTCCAGTAATCAAAGCATGAATCTTCATCAAGTTTCCACTTTTCAAATCCATTATAAACTATTTTTTCCCCCTGGGGTATGGATTTGGAAGGACATGAATCAGCACACTTTTTACACTTTTGACAAAACTCTTCAACACCAAGTGAAATAGGCTTGTCAGGTATCAGGGGCATATCTGTCAAAACAGCAAAAATACGAACTCTTGCGCCAAAATGGGGGGCAACAAGATATCCCTGGCGGCCGACTTCTCCAAGCCCTGCATCAACAGCAAGAGGAGAGAGAAGAATATTATAATTGCGGGTATGTTCGGCAATACCTTTATATCCCATGCCGGAAAACCACTTTGCAAGAAGAGTCGTCATATATGCACCTTTAGCATATAAATGGGCGCTTTCAGCAACAGTTGGTGTGTGGGGAGCTGATATAACATGTCCATGATTCATCTCGGTAACCATAACAACTGCATATGGCGGTAAATCCTCTATCTCTTGGCCCCACTCTTTTTGAGTATCATAATGAATCTCACCCCTGTTGGAATAAATAAGATGAGGATCAATTTTTGTGATTCCCACAAGATCAGCACCAATATGTTTTGCAAGATTTTTAACAATCAGTGTTGCTTTTTCAGGGCTCAAGTCTGCAACAGGCATATCAGGGTCAGGGTCATTAATTGCATAATACCCCAAATCTGAAGGTATGGAAAAAGATGCCTGCATCATTGCAACATTTGGCTGGTATTGATTATCAATTTTTCCTGGTGTGCCGAGAAAACCCTTGAGCCTTCTTTTTGCATCTTTCTCCTCTTTTTCAGGGTATAGATCAGTATAAAATGTATTATACTGATCTGTCCCGGGAGTTAAACTTCTATGTCTTGCAAACACGCTGTCTCTCTCATCAAACCTTTTTGCTTTTCCTGCAAGATAACCTTTTGCTCCCTTTAAGGCTTTTTTATTGGGGCTGGCAGGAATTAAAAGCAGCAGAAAGAGTATACAAAGAGCAACAAACAGACATAATACAACTGTTTGAAACCGGGGTATCAATAATAAAATGGCAGGAATTATGGTTAAGCCTGCACCAATTATACCATTTTTTACAGCCCGCTTCTCCTGTTCACGGAAAGATTCAAAAGCAAAATATAGAAAAGCCGAGAAAAGAAAAAAATCAACAGCAAGCAGTAATATAGTTAACAACCCCATTATTATAGCACCTCATCATTTATTTTTGATAAAAATTATCAAAAGAGTTATTAAACATCTTATTAACGGCTTTTACAATAACTTCTTGCTGTTTTGCTTACAATAATGATCTGATCCAGCCTAAGAGTGTATTACCTTTAAGGGATTGTTTTTCTGCTGTTTCAAGGGCATTGTTCATTTCATCAATATCT
>JBDLIV010000103.1:0-6187 GCA_039714675.1 Thermodesulfobacteriota bacterium | reverse complement strand
CTATTCATAAAGATCGTTTTTGTAATAAAAAGAACCGATAAACAGTAAAATTCCTGCCAAAAATCCAAACACGGGTAGAATTGTTAAAGCTGTATCAAGACCATATATGTCAGAAAGCTTACCTATGACAATGGGGGCAAGGCTTGATCCAAGAAGATGCTGAATAATTATATTGAGACTTAAAGAGACAGCACGAAGCCCGGGATGTACCACATCCTGGGTCACAGCTACTCCTGCAGGAACAAAACCTACAGCAGTTATGCCAATAAGTAACATGATGATGTATTGAGTTGTTCCCTGGAAAAAAGCAAAAGCTGTAAAAAGAAGAATTCCCGTTAGCATGGATGATATTGCAGGGAACAAAAGCCGGGCTTTTTGCTGTTTTTTCATCCAGAGATCAGTTAGAAAGCCACCAAGGGGCGCACCTATGATTGCAAGAACCATAATGGAGCTTGCTTTCATGCTTGCTTTATCCATGGATAGATTGTCAAACCTGTGAAAATATGTGGGCAGCCAGGTTAAAAGGGATGTGGTTATAAAAACATTTAAGGCAAAGGCAAAATTGTTGAATAAAAGTGTTTTATTATGGGTAAACTGCCTTGCCATATCAATAAAACTCATTTTACTTTCCTGTACATTTTCATCCTGACTAATTGCATCCTGATCAATTTTAGCCTGGTCAATCTCTTTCTGGCTGGTAGTTGTATTAGCTGTTTCTTTTTGTCCTGTTTCCTGTTTCCGGGTGAGCTTAATGGTTTTATAATCTTTAACAAAGTAAAATATAATGGCTATGATAAGGCCTGGAAAGGCTACAAGCCCGAAGGCATGTCGCCATCCAAAATGCTGGGCCACTAATCCTCCTATTCCAATACCAAGGGCAGAGCCAAGGGGAATTGAGGCATTCCAAAGTCCTAATATTTTTGCTCTTTTTTCTTTGGGAAAAGTGACAGAAAGCATGGCAGTTCCGCCGGGGGCATATCCAGCTTCGCCTATACCTATGGCTGTTCTTGCAATAAATAGCTGGAAAAAACTTTTTGTAAATGCACAGGCAATAGTGGCAATACTCCATAGGGCTGCCATTATGGAAATACTTTTGGTTCGGCTCCATCTGTCAACAAGAATGGAAGCAGGAAAGGAAAAAGCCAGGATTGACCAGTAAACAGCTGATACCAGAAGGCCGCACTGGGCATCGGTCATGCCCATCTCCTGCTTTAAAAAAGGGAAAAGAGAGACAATTATCATGCGATCCATGTAATCAAACATGTAGAGCAGAAACAGGAGCCAGAAAACTCTCCAGGCAGATTGCTGCTTCATGACTGAATGCCTTTATCATACCAGCCGTGTTTGCGCACAGCTTTAAACATTGCAATACAATTTTCAGGATTAACTCCCGGATGCAGGGAATTTGAAGAGCATATTACAAGCCCTCCTCCCCTGGCTCCATCCTCAATTGCCTGAATCACAGCCTGTTCAACCTCTTCTGTAGTACCCGACGGCAGAAGATCCACGCAGTCAATATTTCCAAAGAGACAGGTTTTGTCACCGCAATACTCTTTAACTTTTTTTATTGTCATGCCTGCCTGGGGTTCAAGGGGGTTGATTCCGTCATAGCCTGTTTCAAGCAGAGTGTCCATGAGGGGCCAGAGGTTACCGTCAGAGTGTCTGATAACCTTAATACCTTTTTCATGGGCTTTATCAACAATCTGGCGGTTATAATAATTTACAAAGGTTTTAAAATGTTCCAGGGAAATCATGGGTGCTTTGGTATTGGCAATATCATCTTCAATCACCAGAACGTCAAGACCTGCATCCACAAGAAGATCAAGCTGGGCAAGGTTGAATTCCAGCATCATCTGTGCAACAGCATGGACAAACTCAGGGTTGTTGTAGATATTTATCATAAGATTGGTCATACCGATGAGTCGCCAGGAACGGACAAACGAGCCTCGCATGAGCCAGAATGTTGCTTTGCTTCCCTTAAATCTGTCAATAGCAAGGTCAAGAAGTCCCAGGTCCTCTTTTTTAGGAACTGGAGGTTTGTATGATTTGAACTCTTCAAAAGTTTTAACAGGATGCCCCACAGGTACAGGGATACCATGTTCAGATAATTTATAGACCACACCAAATCCATCTTTGACATGCTCTTCATCAACCTTTGTTTCATGGCCAATCTCAAAGGTTGTCATACCATCAATATCAAAGGTTTCATGAAGTCTGAAAAGAATATCAAGAAGCTTTAGTTTGTCATTGTCATCCATGAGCCTGAAATCCTTAGGTTCAGGAAGGTCATCGGTAAAATGTTTACCCACGCCGATAATAGGCCCTTCATTGATACCATGGATATATAAAGGTACGCAATCGGGCTCTTTTAATTCAAGGGCTTTAAGGATTCTCTCTTTTCCATTCATCAATCCATCTCCTGTTGAACAGATCCTCCCAACCCTGAAGTCGACAGGCTGTCACACAACCTGTCGAGAGAATCTGCATTTTTTTATGCCTTATATGCACCTATCTCAGCCAGCATCGCACTTGCAGGGCTGACAGTGGTAGGATCTGTCATTACATTAATGCAGCAAACCTTGTTAGAGGCAAATGCTTCTTCCAAGGCTGGCCTGATATCTTTTGGATCTTCAACATAAAAGCCCTTACCGCCAATTGCTTCCACCATTTTATGGTAATCAACCTTGCCAATGAATGTACCATTTTCAATGGCATGGCCAATGCGAAGTTCCTGGCTGTGTCGAATCATACCCCAGCCAAGGTCATTGGATATCACAACAACAATGGGAAGATTTTTTCTTATGGCGGTCTCAAACTCCATAAAATTAAACCCGGTGGATCCATCACCAGTGACCAGGCAGACCCTTGCATCAGGATTTAAGAGTTTTGCAGCATTTGCATAGGGCATTCCAACTCCAAGGGAGCCGTAAATCCCATAATCAAGATATCTTCCTGGTTTGGTCATGGTACGGGTCATGCCCATCCATGTGGTTGTATCTCCACCATCTGCTACAACAATATCAGAGTCCTGATTCATGAATTCATTGACTTCATTGGCAAGGCGCAGGGGGTGGATAGGAGTATTCTCTGACTTAAAGTCTTTCTGGCTTGCATACTTGCCCTCTTTATGGGCAGCTGTCAGTTTTTCTAACCAGGGAGTAAAATCTGATTTTAGCTCTTCAGAGAGGTTTTTATCATCAATAATATTGATACATGCTTTAAGAAATCCTTTAACATCACTTAGAACAGGAAGATCAATTGTTCTGTTTCTGCCGATCTCATCTGCCTGTATATCCACCTGTACCATCTTTGCTGCCGGATTAAAGATATCTCCGAACAGATAATAGAGACAGATACGGGAACCCAGAACTATAACCAGGTCTGTTTCAAAATAGGCAGTAAATCCACACCCGGGTCTAACTGCAACAGCACCCTCAAAGCATAGGGGGTGTTTATCAGATACCACGCCCCTGCCTGACAGGGTTGTCAACAGAGGCAAACCAGCTTTTTCAATGAAGGCTTCAAGCTCTGCCCCAGCATCAGCCTGCCAGGTTCCGCTACCTGCAATGACCACAGGATTTTTTGCTTCCTGCATCATCTTGATCAGATCTTCAGCCTTGGAAGTATCAACAGGATTAGATACAACCTGGGTGCTGGTATATCGCACACTCTCTTTTTTAACAGGGCAGTTTAAAACATCAATAGGGAACTCAAGATATACAGGCCCTGGCCTGCCGCTTTCAGCAGTTCTGAAAGCCATGTCAATATATTCATCAACCCTTTCAGCCTTCTGGCAGACAAATGTCTTCTTTACCATAGGCTTGATCACAGCCTCTTGTGGCATATCCTGGAGGTCAAGTTTTTCTTTATTATCAAGGCCTACACAACCTGCAATCATTACAAGCGGAGTATTGGAAAAATTTGCACTGGCAACCCCGGTCAAAGCATTGGTAAAGCCGGGTCCTGCTGTTACCATTGCAACCCCTGCTTTTCTTTGAAGTTTGCCAAAGGCTTCTGCCATAAAAAGAGCAGACTGCTCATGGCGTGTATCAAATATCTTGACATCAGATCCTTCAAGATACTGATAAATAGGCGTAATATGCCCCCCGCTCAATGAAAAAATATGTTCAATGTCTCTTTTAATTAATGATTGAGCTACAATTTCAGCTCCTGTTATTGTATCTGTCATGTTTTTTCTTCCTTAATATAATTATATTTTAATATCTGATCAGAAATTTATGTTTGATCGGAAAGTTGCCCATATGTGAGGCGCAAGGACTTTTACAACCGGAGTGTACTGTAGTACATGAGGATTGCAAAAGTTTGAAGCAACGAAACAGATGGGTGGGTTTACGTTCAAACATTAAAGTTCCATTAGCTGACCGCCGCATATATTCAATGCCTGACCAGTAACATAAGATGATGCATCTGAAGCCAGGAACAAGGCCATATCAGCAACCTCAGCTGGTGAACCTATCCTGCCGGCAGGAATAGTTTCACACATTTTCTGCTCCTGCTCTTCAACACTTGTATTAAAAAATTTTGCCTCCTGTTGAAACCGCCATTTTTCAAGATCTGTCATGATCTGCCCGGGACAGATGGCATTAACCCTGATTTTAAGACCTGCAAGCTCTTTGGCCATTACCTTGGTAAGCATTATAACCCCGGCTTTTGACACAGAGTATGCGCCATTGAAAAGAGCTGGAACCTTGCCTGCCCGTGATGCTGTATTAATAATATTTCCGCCTTTTTCCTGCATTAAGGGAACAATGGCTTTGGACATTCGAAAAACCCCATGGAGATTAACATCAACTGTTTTAAGCCAGGCATCCTCATCATAGGTATGAATACCATTTGGCACACCAAATGTGGCACCGGCATTGTTGCATAAGATATCTATGGTATCAATTTGTTCTTTAATGACAGATACCATTTTAGCAATAGCATTAGAACTTGTCACATCAACATGCACAGCAAGTGTATATACTCCATAATCTTCCCCAAGTTCCTGAGCAATCTGCTGCATCTCATCCATGGAACCTGTTTTCAGGTCTGCATTTAGATCTATGTCGCTCCCGTAATCTGCAATAATAATATTGCAGCCCTTGGAAGCAAATTTTTTTGCAATGGCAAACCCGATCCCGGTTTTTTTACCAGAACCTGTAATGATTGCTGTTTTACCTTTTAAACTTGACTCCATTTTGTCCATCTCCTGTCATTGTCTATATTTTACTGTGGCAGTGTCCATTGCAGGCTGTCATACCAAATTAATTATTTAATACTGTGAATTAATTTTTGCACACTAAATTCATAAATCTCTTCAAGGTTTTGATTTCCAAAAATAGTTTTTTCAAATTTTTTAAAGTGGGTTAAACCATGTAAAGTACCCCAGAACATGATTGAAAATTTTTGAGGATCTTCTTCCTTAAAAATTTTCTGTTCAGTCCCTTCAGCCACAATTTTTTGTATTATCAATAAAATTTTATTGCCTGACATATCAATTTGATTTTTCAAATCTGGTTCAAAAAAGACCTTGGGTGATGTAAGAAAATAATTAATAAGATCAAAATAATTTTTATGCTCTTGGCTGAAATCATAATAGCTTAAGGCTATCTGCCTTAACTTTTCTTCATGGAGGATCTTAGTTTCTGAAATTTTAAAAATAGTAGAATAAAGCAGCTCTAAACCCTCTTCCTGAAGTGCAGTAAAAATCTGCTCTTTATTTTTAAAATAAAAATAAATTGTGCCCACACCAAGTTCAGCCTGTTTGGAAATTTTATTGATTGAAACACTATCAATCCCGGAAGAGAACAACAGATTTCTTGCTGCATCAAGAATCTGATTTTTCCTGTTTTGCCTTTCTAAAGCTTTCCGTTCTTTTACTCCCATTCAATCTCAGCCTTTTTATATTTGGCATCTAATAAAATATATTTTGTAATGCGTTCGGAAAATCTATCTTCATCATTTTTCGAACGGTATTCTAATATTGATGGGTATTCTAAAAAAACAGGCTTGTCAACATTTTTTTAGCTTTCTTTGAAATCTTTCAAATGAAAACCCGAGACACACTCAATTCTAAAAAGAAGGACTACAGTTGGAGAAACAATTATTGTTATGGCAATTTGATTTGCTGTTTTTCCTGATCCTTGCAGGGACGGTATAAAATAGCTACATGACCGATCATGCC
>JBDLIV010000102.1:0-6204 GCA_039714675.1 Thermodesulfobacteriota bacterium | reverse complement strand
TACTGCCAGAAGAATTCCCTGTAAAATAAAAAAAAGACCACTCTTTTTAAAGGATATTGATAAATCTGTTTTTGAAATAAATTTTGCATATAAAAAAAGTGCAATAAAAGCAAAAAAGGTTCTTCCAAAGACAATATATATGGGACTGCATGATAGAAATTTTCCAAAAAGACCTGCAAATCCAAACAAAAATACAGCAATATGGATTTGTACAACTCCCTGATTTAATATTGAGGGATTTAATTTGGATGATCTCACTTTAGATTGCTTACCTTGTAAGCTGCCTGTATTTTATCCTTGTTGGCTGGTCAGCTTTAATGCCAAGCCGTTTTCTTCTATCTTTCTCATAGTCAGAATATGATCCTTGAAAAAAGAGGGTCTGGCTGTCTCCTTCAAAAGCCAAGATATGTGTTGCAATCCTGTCAAGAAACCATCTGTCATGGCTTATGATAACAGCACTTCCTGCAAAGTTTTCCAAAGCCTCTTCCAAAGCTCTTAAAGTATTTACATCCAGATCATTGGTCGGCTCATCCAGTAACAGAAGATTGGCTTCTTCTTTGAGCATGCAGGCCAGGTGCACTCTGTTTCTTTCACCTCCTGAAATATCTCTGACCTTTTTTTGCTGATCAGAACCTGAAAAGTTGAATTTTGCAACATAGGCACGTGAATTTAGTTCCTGGCCGCCAACAATCATTTTATCATTGCCATTGGAAATTATCTCAAAAATAGTTTTTTCAGGATCAAGACTATCTCTCTGTTGGTCAACATAAGCAATCTTGACACTTGTCCCAAGTTCAATAGTGCCGGAATCTGGTTTGTCTCTGCCTGTGATCATGTTGAAAAGAGTGGTTTTGCCGGCGCCGTTAGGACCGATAACACCAATAATTCCTCCAGGGGGTATGATAAAATTCATATCTTCCATAAGCAGTTTATCTTCAAATGCTTTGGAAACATTTTGACCCACAATAACTTTTTCACCAAGTCTGGGTCCGGGGGGAATAAAGATTTCCATGGCCTGTTCCTGATCTTTTACATCTTTTTTCAGTAATTCTTCATAGGCCTTGACCCTTGCCTTTGATTTTGAACGTCTGCCTTTTGGTGACATATTGATCCATTCAAGCTCCCGCTGAAGGGTCTGCCGGCGTTTGGATTCTGATTTTTGTTCATTTGCCAGGCGTTTTTGCTTTTGATCAAGCCAGGAAGAGTAGTTGCCTTTCCAGGGGATTCCCTGCCCGCGATCAAGTTCCAAAATCCATCCTGCTACATTATCAAGAAAATAGCGGTCATGGGTAACAGCAATGATGGTTCCTTCATATCTTTTCAGATGTTCTTCAAGCCAGGCCACAGATTCAGCATCAAGATGATTTGTGGGCTCATCCAGTAAAAGGATATCAGGTTTTTGCAATAAGAGTCTGCAAAGAGCAACCCGTCGTTTTTCACCACCGGAGATTATATCAACTTTGGTATCTCCCGGGGGACAGCGCAATGCATCCATGGCCATTTTCAGTTTAGAGTCAAGATCCCACGCTTCAAGATGATCAAGCTTTTCCTGGATCTGCCCCTGTTTTTCAATAAGTTTTTCCATTTCATCATCTGACATGGGTTCAGCAAATTGCGCTGAAACCTGTTCATATTCATTTAATAGGTCAACGGTATCCTTAACACCCTGTTCAACAATCTCTCTGACAGTTTTGCTGCTGTCAACAAGGGGTTCCTGTTCAAGAAATCCAACACTTAATCCCTTTGAAAGTATTGTCTCACCGGAGAATGTGGTATCAACACCTGCAAGTATTTTTAAAAGCGAGCTTTTTCCTGATCCGTTTAACCCGAGAACTCCTATTTTTGCCCCATAAAAATAGGAGAGGGAAATATCCTTGAGCACCTGTTTCTGCCCATGGGATTTGCTTACATTTACCATGGAATAAATTATTTTTTTTGTATCCTGAGTCATATTTATAAAATTCCTGTTTGAAATCTAATCGAAATTGTCATTGAATGAAAACTTGCCTATATACAAGGCGCAAGAAATTTTGAAACCGGAGTGTACTGTGGTACATGAGGATTTCGAGATTTTGCAGCAACGCAGTAGATGGGTGAGTTTTCATTCAATTGCAGCTATGCATTCTATTTCTACAAGAGCATCCTTGGGAAGCCTGCCGACTTCAAAAGCAGATCTTGCCGGTTTATGTCCGTTCAGGCTTTGCTCATATATTTTGTTCATACCCATAAAATCATCCATGGTATTTAAAAAGATCGTGGTCTTGATGATTTTATCAAGGCTTGTGCCAATTTCAGATAACACAATCTTAATATTGTCCATTACCCGGGCTGTCTGCTCTTCAATGGTAGTTCCTGTAATTTCCATGGTTTCAGGGTCAAGAGGTATTTGACCGGAACAGAATGCCATTTTATTGTGAATAATGGCATGACAGTATGGTCCAATGGCATCAGGTGCTTTTGCTGCAAATATTTGTTTCATAAGATTCTTCCTTTAAGAGTATAAAATAATTCCAAAACACGGATAGTTCTTAGCATAGAATCATATTTACATTTATTGTTTTTGTACAGTCTTTTTTTAAGCTCCCCATGTTAATGAGCAGAGGCAAGAATTGGAGCTGTTTAATCTGAAAAAGTGTATAAGATAAACAAATTTGATGAACTCTGGTTCACAGGGAAAACTATTTTTTTCTGTTTTTAATTAAAGTATTCTGATATTATATAAATATTCAATCTGCTCTCTTTTGGAATGTTAATTACTTAGTATTCTATTCTTGCTCAAATTAGATGTAGCCTAGTGTCTATCCTATTAAACCTGAAGTTTGCAGGAGTATCTCCATGATGATTTACAGTGTTAAAACCATTGAAAACTGCTGGATACCCATGCCCGACGGTAAAAAACTTGCTGCCAGAATCTGGATGCCGGAAAATGCCTTCAATAAACCTGTTCCTGGCATATTGGAGTATATTCCATACCGCAAAGGCGATTTTACTGCTGTTCGGGATTCAGGACTTCACCCCTGGTTTGCAGAGCGGGGATATGCCTGTGTCCGGGTTGACCTCAGGGGAAGTGGTGATTCAGATGGTATTTTAAGAGATGAATATCTTGAGCAAGAGCTGGAAGATGGTGAGAATGTCATTGGCTGGATTGCAGATCAGCCCTGGTGTGATGGCAATATTGGAATGATTGGTATCTCCTGGGGTGGTTTTAACGGACTCCAGATTGCAGCCAGGAATGTGCCAGGCCTGAAAGCTTTGATAACAGTTTCATCAACAGATGACAGATATGCAGATGATGTACACTACATGGGAGGCTGTCTTTTGAGTGATAATCTCTCCTGGGCTTCAACAATGTTTGCTTACAATTCCTGTCCGCCTGATCCAGAGGTTGTGGGTCACAAATGGAGACAAATGTGGATTGACAGGCTTGGAAATAGCGGTTTGTGGCTAAATAGATGGTTGTCCCACCAGACCCGTGATGCTTATTGGAGACATGGATCTATTTGTGAAGATTTTTCTGCCATAAAATGTCCGGTTTTTACCGTAAGTGGATGGGCTGACGGTTATTCCAATGCAGTTTTCAGACTTCTTGAAAGTCTGGATGTTCCAAGAAAAGGTCTTATTGGTTCCTGGGGGCACAGGTATCCCCATATTGGAGAACCAGGCTCTGCCATAGGTTTTTTGCAAAAAGTATTAATGTGGTGGGACAGGTGGTTAAAGGGCAAACAAAATAAGATAATGCAGAATCACATGCTCAGGGCATGGATGCAGGACAGTATAGATCCTGAATATGATGATGAAGGACGTCCCGGCAGGTGGGTAGCTGAGTGTTCATGGCCTTCATTGGGAATCAAGGATAAAATTTTTTGTCTTAATCCCGGGCGGTTGGACACTATGGATGTAAAAATTGGTGAGAAAGGTCTTGTTATTCAGTCCCCGCTCAGCGTCGGGCTTTTTGCTGGAAAATGGTGTTCCTACAGCGCATCAACCGATCTTCCAACAGATCAGAGAGAGGAGGATGGAGGAGCACTCATTTTTGATTCCTCTCCTCTGAAAACTTCTCTGGAAATTCTTGGGTCTCCTGTAGCAGAAATTGAACTCTCCTCCAACAGGCCCCAGGCAATGATTGCTGTCAGGCTTTCAGATATTGCACCCAGTGGCAAAGTTACAAGGGTAACCTATGGTCTTTTAAATCTGTGTCACAGAAATAGTCATGTCAAACCTAAGTTCCTGAAACCTGGACACAGGTATAAAATCCGGGTCAAGCTCAATGAAATAGGTCAGACATTTTGCAAAGGACATTGTATCAGGGTGGCCATATCAACATCTTACTGGCCTCTTGCCTGGCCGTCCCCTAAACCTGTAAAACTTACTATTTTTTCAGGACAAAGCAGAATTATTCTGCCTGAGCGCGAATCAAGCCCCTTAGATAAAAACCTGCCTCCCATTGGAAAACCTGTCAGTGCGGAGCCCTTGAAAGCAAAACTGCTTACTCCTGAACAAAGGGAGTGGACAGTAACCCATGATCTTGCAAACAATGAAATTACAGTGAAAGTTATAAAGGATGATGGAGCTTTCAGGCTGGAAAAAAAAGGGATAGAGGTCCATAAAAAAGTAAAGGAACTCTATACCTATAATCATAATATATACAACTCTGTCAGGGGTGAAGTCCGTGGGGTCAGATCCTTTAGACGAAAGGACTGGGTAGTAAAAACAAATACAAGAACGGTTTTAACATCTGATGAAGTCTATTTTTTCATCCGGGCCGAACTTGATGCCTATGAAGGTGATGTCAGAATTTTCAGTAAATCCTGGGATGAAAAAGTTTTAAGAGATCATGTTTAAATATCATATTTAAATAGATGAGGGAGGGGAATCATGAATAAAAATATATTTGTTGTAGGCCTGGATGATTTTAACCTGAAAATTTTAAAACGTATTAAAGGGTCATCAAACTTATGTTTTCATCCGCTTCTTGATTACTGGGAAATCAGGGGTAGCGATGAGTATCCTGTGGAAGATCTTATCAAAAGATGTGAAAACAGGCTCAACAGGTTTGAAGGTTCAATTGACGGCATAATAGGGTATTTTGATTTCCCTTCAACTGATATTGTTCCAATAATCTGCAAAAAATATAATCTTCCTGCCGCCTCCATAGAGAGTGTGATGAAATGTGAAAACAAATTGTGGGCACGAATGGAACAAGCAAAGATCATCAAAGATCACATCCCAAGTTTTACAGGATTTAATCCCAGGGATTTCCAAGGTCTGGATAAACTGGATATGTCTTTTCCCTTTTGGATAAAACCAATTAGATCTTTCAAGTCGTATCTTGCATTTAATATTATTGATGACAATGCATTCTTACAAGGATTTGAAAAACTTAAAAACAGCGTCCACAAGATTACAGACCCTTTTCGTATCCTTCTCGGATATGCTCAAATTCCAGATGACTTTAAACCTTTTCTTGATCACTCCTGTATTGCCGAAAGCCTGTTGACAGGAAACCAGTGTACTGTTGAAGGCTATGTTTATAATGGAGAAGTCATCTGCTATGGAATAGTTGACTCCATTAGAGATGAAGACCGTTCTCCTTTTATTGGATATGTATATCCCTCACGACTTCCAGAATATGTAAAAAATAAGATAATCGATTTATCCACAAAAGTAATGACCCATCTCCAATATGACAATGCCACATTTAATATTGAGTATTTTTATAACCCTGTAGATGACAGTGTATGCCTTCTTGAAATTAATCCCCGGTGTTCTCAATCCCATGCCCATCTTTTTGAAAAAGTTGATGGTGTATCAAATCTTTCAGTTATGGTGGACTTGGCTCTTGGCAGAAGACCTGAATTTAAAAAGGGTGACGGCAGATTTAACTGCGCAGCAAAGTATATGGTGCGGGTTTATGAAGATGGTATCATAACAAAGATCCCCTGGGAAAAAGATATTGAACAATTGAAAAAGAGAATTCCAGATGCTGAAATAAAGATCCTGGCAGATGTTGGGACGCGATTATCTAAGCTTGAAAATCAAGACAGTTATAGTTATGAACTCATGGATATTTTTATTGGTGCAAAAAGTCTCCTGGATCTTGCACAAAGGTATGACACATGCCTGAACATGCTTCCGTTCAGCATGGATCTTAAATTCAGGCGGCCAAAGGTCAGAAAGTTTTTATGAAAGGAGGTATTAAATGAA
>JBDLIV010000101.1:0-6210 GCA_039714675.1 Thermodesulfobacteriota bacterium | reverse complement strand
CATCATGGAGAGTGCGGATAAAGCATTCATTCCTGATTTCTTAAGTGCTTTTTCAAGAGCTTGCCCCTCATCATTGCCAACCCCATATAACACACCCATGGTACTGACAACAACCTCTTTTGCAACAAAGCCTGTAACAAGTGCCACACTTGCCTGCCACCCTATTCCAATTGGTGCAAAAATTGGTTCCAAAGCCTTTCCAATTTGACCAATATATGATTTAGAAACCCTTTCCAACTCTTTTCTGTTTTCAATTTTTTTAATTTCTAAATTAAATTGCCTGGTTAACTCTTCTGATTTATCATCACTTGCCTCGGCAATTGTCCGAGAGAAATCATTTTTAATTTTATTTAATTGTTTATTAAAATCCACACTGTAGGAAATTGATTTTGGAAAGCTTGAAAGTACCCATATAATAATTGAGCCGACTAAAATAACCCCGCCCATTTTTTTTAAAAACATTTTGCTTCTGTCCCACATGTGGATTAAAAGGCTTTTCAGCATGGGTATTCTGTATGGAGGCAGTTCCATAATAAATGGAGCCTCTTCTCCTTTAAAAAAAAGAGCCCTTAAAAGACGTCCAGATATAATAGCTATGACAATACCTGTAAAATACAAAATAAATATAACAGTACCTGCCTGCTGAGCAAAAAAACTGCCGGCAAGCACAATATAGACAGGAAGCTTTGCAGAGCATGACATGAAAGGTGTCATTAAAATCGTTAAAATCCGATCTTTACGGCTCTCCAATGTTCTGGTGGCCATAATTGCCGGAACACTGCACCCGAATCCCATTAACATGGGAATAAAAGATTTTCCGTGAAGCCCGGATGTATGCATGACTCTGTCCATTAAAAAGGCAGCCCTTGCCATATAACCGGTATCCTCAAAAAGAGCGATACAAAAAAAGAGAATAAGAATATTGGGAAGAAAAATAATTACACTGCCGATTCCGGCAATAACACCATCCAATAAAAGATCTTTCAGCATGGAGTCGGATAAAGCTTTATCAAGTATTGTGCTAACACCTGAAACAGACTTCTCTATCCATTCCATGGGGTATGCCCCAAGACTGAATGACAATTGAAACATGGCCCAGATAAAAAAAATAAATACTGGAATCCCAAGGAATTTGTTTGTCAATACAAGGTCAATATTGCGCGATATATCAACTCTTTTAGTTGCAAGTTGTGTTACAGTTTCTTTTATAATCCCTGCAATGACCCCATATCTGTCATCGGTGAGTACAATATCAAAATCATCTTCAAACAGGTTATACACTCTTTTGCGGCATTTTTCAGCTGTCTGAAAAATCTCTTTTGATGCCAAATTAGAGGCCTGATTTAAATCTGGGGAAGAGAGGTTTTGGAATCGGGTTTTAACAATTTTATCATCTTCAAGAATTTTAATCGCGTTCCATCTCAAGGCGCCATCAACATTAATTTCACTTTCAAGAATGCTTGTTTCAACCGCTTCAATACACTTTTCTATCTCTTTGCTGTATTTTATATCTCGACTTATTTTACCGTTATTAAATTGTTTAATCTCCTCAATTGCTGCCTTGATAAGAGTATCAATTCCCTGGTTTTTATTTCCAATGGTGAAAACAACGGGCAGTCCAAGCAATTGGGAGAGTTTTTTTTCATCAATTTTCATTCCCTTTGCCTTGGCAACATCAGCCATATTCAATACAAACAGGGCAGGTCTGCCAAGCTCCATTATCTGAATGGCAAGAAAAAGACTTCTCTCAAGGCTTGAAGCATCAATAATATTAATAACAATATCCGGGTTTTCATTTAAAATAAAATCCCTTGCTGTAATCTCTTCAATTGAAAATGGTGTAAGGCTGTAAGTACCCGGAAGATCAACAATATTTAAGTCATACTCCTTATGTTTTAATTTTCCCTCTTTCTTCTCCACAGTAACGCCGGGCCAGTTGCCAACTTTCTGCCTTGCACCTGTGAGATTGTTAAATATGGTTGTCTTGCCGCAATTTGGATTTCCTGCAAGGGCAATTGTTAATTTTTTTTGCATATCATCTTTTTCTATATTTTACATTTTCAACAAAAATAGTTGCCGCTTCTTCAATTCTAAGAGATATATGATAGCCTTTAATCACTAGTTCTATAGGGTCTTTAAGCGGTGCATATTTTTCAACATATATTTTTGAGCCTCTGTTAATTCCCATCTCAAGCAGTCTGCGCCGCAAAAGTCCTTCTCCTGCAACTTTGCGAATAATTCCCTCCTGGCCTGTTTTCATCTGACTGAGCATCATGGTCGACTTAACAACATGCTTTGATTCCTGCATAGCTGCAGAATCTTTTAATGCTGTCTGATGAAAAGGCTGAACCCTGATTTTTTCTGCCATGCCCTTACCAAGAACCAGACGGTTTTCACCAATGCCAATTACCACCTGTCCACCAAAACCATTTGAAACAATTTCAATTAAATCCCCGGCTTTAAGTCCCATGGAAGAGATTCTATGCTGCATGTTTTTACCAGCTTCAAACTCTTTTACAATGAGTTTTTCTCCCTGTTTAGCTTTATGGAGAGAAACAAGAATTTCACGATTTTTCATGCACTTGGAGCAAATACCGTATATTTCCATTTTATGCTGCAGCATAAGAAATCCATAGGCATCTGCAAGTTTAAGCTGTTGTTTTTCTATTTCTTCATCTTTAAATTCTACTATATTACCACATTTGGTACAAACCATATGATCATGGTGCAATCCAAGGTGCCTGTGTTCATATTGGGTCTCTTTATCATCAAGCTCTATTTTGCTTGCAAACCCAAACCTGCACAAAAGCTCCATACTATTTAAGACAAGGCCTTTATCAGGTTTGATTTTATCTTTGTTTAACTGTGTCAGAACATCGTCAACAGTTACATGATGCTCAAGTTTTAAAAAAGCCTCCAGAATCTGGAACCTTAAATCAAACTGATCAACACCCTGCTGTTGAAACAATCTTTTAAACTGCTTTTTTTCCTGCTCATGTGTATTGATCATAATTATTAATCCTTTAAAAATAACATTCTAAAATATTATAGCTGTACCGTTATGTCAAGGAGATGAAAACTGCAAAAAAACTGGACAATTACTTTGAAAAAGGTTTTACTGCCCTATACAAAACAATTAATAAAATATTTAATAAAAACCCTATGCTTTCCCAATATCTTTTAAAAGATTTAAAAATAAAAAATCATATAATTAATAACAGGGTTGTGCTTGCACCCATGGCAGGCATCGGGCATATTGCTTTAAGGCAGCTCATATCAGAATTTGGGGGATTTGGTCTGCTGTTTACTGGAATGTGCAGTGCAAAGGCTGTTCCCCAGGAAAACCCTGATTCTTCATTGGTTTTTAAATGGCGGAAAGAAGAACTTAAATATCTTGTATGCCAGATATTTGGATCCAACCCCAAAAGCATGGCAAAGGCAGCAACACGAATAGAAAAAGAGGGTTTTTTTGGAGTTGATCTTAATTTTGGATGTTCAGTGGCAGCAATATGCAAACAGGGCTGTGGCGCAGCTTTATTAAAAGAGCCTGCTCTTTCATCAAACATTGTAAAAACTGTACGAGAATGTGTATCAATTCCTCTATTCATAAAATTCCGAACCGGGTGGGATAATAATCCTCAATTTGCTGTTGATATGGCAAAACGCTTTGAAGATGCCGGAGCTGATGCTTTGACATTCCATCCAAGAATCGCTCCGGACAGGAGAAACCGCCCTCCCCAGTGGAGTATCATACAACTTGTACAACAGGCTGTTGATATTCCTGTTTTTGGCAATGGCAATCTATTCCAGGAGCAGGATGGTATTAAAATGATCGAACAGACATCCTGCCAGGGGTTATCTGTGGGCAGAATGGCAGTTGCAAGACCCTGGATTTTTGCACAGTGGACAAAAGATTTTTATCCGCAAAAAGATATTTTTTTTACCACTGCCATAAGAATGACAGATATTCTTTTAGAGCATTATGGTGATTATTTTGCAGTTAAACTATTTAAAAAATTTGCCCCCTATTTTTGTGCCAACTTCAAATTCGGGCATCAGATTTTAAAAAAACTTATGCCTGCCCAAACCATGGATGAAATGAAACACAATATTGATATGGTGTTTGAATCCAGCCCGGAAACTCTCTCAAAGCCAAATATCAATCTGTTTTTATAGCTGCTTCCATACCATTTTTGATGTCATATCACCAATAGTGTTTAAATATCAACATAAACATTGAAATAAAAAAAATTTTTGCATAAAATCCTATACCATTCAGCGCTGAAACCACTTTATAGTCTAAAGATAAAGTCCATTTAATACGATTCGACCCTCTTTTGGTATAAAATTTGCAATAATATTAAACAATTACGAAATAGTACTTTAACAAAATCTATTATTTGTGTATATTACCAAGCTGATCAAAAATTATTATAAATCACAGGGAACAAAATATGACAACCGTTATAAAAGCAGTCTGCCGGAAAAAAACAGTAAGACCATTGGTTTTTAAAGCAAATCTAAACTTTATTATAATTTTAACCGGCATCTTTTTTATTCTTTGGTCTAATACGCTTTTTGCATCGAATTTTAATTATAACAACAAACTTCATCCTCAAATCACTCTGCAAAACATACCAGATATTCAAATTATTCATGGTGTTGTAAAAAGAGGTGATACTGCCACATCCTTACTTGAAGAATATCTGTCGTTACGGTCAATTTATGAAATAGATAAACAAAGTACCGACATCTTTTCTCTAACCCGTATTAGAAAAGGGCAGCCCTACAAAGTTATCCTGCAAAACAACAATCTGGTCGGTTTTGAATATGAAATTGATGAGGAAGACAAACTTGTGGTTCAGAAAAAACAAGACTCCTTTTATATCAATCAGGAACCAATCAAATATGATGTAAAGATTGAAGTTGTATCTGCCTCTATTACTTCCAGCTTATTTGAGGCTGTAAGAAAATCAGGAGAGGGGGGTGAGCTGGCAATGAAGCTGGCTGATATTTTTGCCTGGGACATTGATTTTATCAGAGAAATTCAGTCTAAAGATCAATTCAAAGTTCTCGTGGAAAAAAGATATAGAAATGGAAAATTTTCAGGTTATGGTAAGATCCTTGCTGCTTTTTTTACCAATAAAGGAATAGTTTTTAAAGCATTTTTGCATAAAGATTCAAAGGGTATATCTGGATATTATGATGAGAATGGGAAATCTCTTCAAAAAGCATTTTTAAAAGCACCACTTACATTTTCCAGAATTTCGTCAAAATTTACAAAAAAAAGATTTCATCCTGTTTTAAAAGTTTATCGCCCTCACCATGGTATTGATTATGCTGCTTCAAAGGGGACTCCTATTAAAACAGTGGGAGACGGCACTATTGAACAAATAGGTTATAATAAAGGAAGGGGCAATTATATTAAAATTCGCCATAATAATGGATATACCACCAGTTATTATCATATGTGCAAATTTGGCAGAAATATGAAAAAAAACAGACGGGTCATGCAGGGTGATATAATTGGCTATGTAGGAATGACCGGATATGCCACAGGACCTCATTTGTGTTTTAGGATGAAAAAAAACGGCAGCTATGTGAATCCACTCAAACATAAATCTCCACCTGCAAAACCTGTAAAAACAAATGAGATGGAGCAGTTTATCGCAAAAACAATTCTGTTGTCCAATAGATTGTTAGCTGAACAGCAACTTGCCTCTTTAAAGAATTAAACCCTGGGGGTCACATTTTTCCCTTAAAAGAGTCAGCTCGTCCAGGGTTGGGGCATCCACCTTTTTGGCCCTGGAAATATCAATATCAAACTCCATTTTATCCAGGATTCTGTCAGGTGAAATTTCAGAGTAATATCCTTTTAAAAACATCTTTTTTGAATTTTCATCAAAACCCATCACTCCCATATCTGTAATCACCCTGTAAGGACCACCTTCAGGAAGCCCTGCTTTTTTACGACCATCAGGACCATCAAGATATCCAGGGCTTGTAAGATAATCAAGCTTGAGTTTGAACTTTCTTTTTTCAAGCTTCATGAAGATAATGGTTCTTGACACAAAAGAGGCAACATCACAGGCTCCTCCGCTTCCTGAAAATCTGACATCCGGGGCATTATAATCGCCAATAACTGTTGAATTTAAATTACCGTAAATATCAATCTGGGCTGCACCGAGAATTCCAACAACATGTTTTCCT
>JBDLIV010000100.1:0-6233 GCA_039714675.1 Thermodesulfobacteriota bacterium | reverse complement strand
GATATAATGCCGGCAGGATTTACTCTGTTTCAAGTTGCATTGAAACTTGCAAAAAATCCGGGAAATGAAAAACTTTTACGCCTTTTTTTAAAGGATGTTGGGGATAAGTATGAGTATATCATTATTGATCAGCCTTCTTCATATGGTTTTTTAAGCGTTGCTGCAATGGCAGCGTCTGATTCTTTACTTGTCTGTATGTCTGCTCACCAAAATTGTCTTGAAGATTTTCACAATTTATTGAACATGGTAAAATATATCAGGACAAATTATAAAGTGCCTTTAAAAATTTCCGGGTTTCTTTTTAATCAATGTGAAACAAAAGAGGATATTATCTCTTTTCTTGATCATCAGGAATTATCAGATATAAAACAGATGGCTTTTGAAAATTTTATTCCTGAAGATGATAATATTAAAAATTCCATTGATTTAAAAACCCCGGTTGTATTGTATGACATTAAAAGTAAAGCAGCAGAGGCATATTTAAAGTTTGCTTTAGAATTGCATTCGTTCTTAATTTAAAGAGGTGATTTATGAAACTTACAAGCCAGGAAAATATTGCTCAAAGTGAAAAAGAGTTTATTGATACAATAAATGCTGAACTGGACTGGGAAGCCATAGAGAGACTGCTTCTTGAAAAACATAAATTTAAACTTCAAGAAGAGATAGATTATAAAGATGGTAACTTGATAGTTTACAAGGATAATATTGCCTATAAATTTGATTTTGAAATTAAAGTTCCACTCTCTGTGGTTTTTAACAGGGAAGGAGAATGCCTTAAAATTTCAACTCTGAGAGATGATTTTGAAAAAGAGGATGAAGATGAAATCACTCCTGATAAAAATTTTACACCAGATGACAAAACAGAGCAGATAGGTTCAAACATTGCAGATATGATTTCTGAAATTAATGAGGGAGATGAATAACTAATACCTTTTCCGGTATGTTTCCCTTCAAGAGGCCTCTCACACTGGAAGCTGCAGCTGAACTCAATGGTGTAATGAAAATAAAAAAGACTAAAATATCTCCAATAGCTATGGCCTACGCAGGACTGACCCTGACCATTTTTTTCTGGGCTATAAATACAGTTATTGCAAAAGCTGTTGTAATGGAAATCAAACCCATGGCCTTATCTTTTTATCGCTGGGTTCTGGCTTTTATTTTTATACTGCCCTTTGCAATTCCTAATCTAAAAAAAGATATGATACTGATCAAACAGAATTTGGGGTTTTTATTTTTTCTATCCATTCCAAGTGTTGCAGCCTATAACTCAATTTTATATCTTGGAGCCCAATATACAAGTGCCACAAATATTTCCCTTGTAGTTGCAACAATGCCTGTGATGACCATTCTGTTTTCCTGGGTGATGAACAGAGAGAAACCTTTTGCTTTACAAACAGTGGGCATAATGGTTTCCATAATTGGAGTGCTGATTATTATATGCAAAGGATCATGGCAGGTCTTATCCACTTTATCCTTTAATCCAGGTGATTTGCTTATTGTTCTCTCCATTGCGTCCTGGTCTTTTTATTCTGTAGCGCTAAAAAAAAAACAGATTGATATTGCACCTATATCTTTGCTGACAATGTTAATATTTTTTGGAGTTCTTTGTATTGCTCCCTTTTATGTATGGGAGTTTACAGTATTTAAAGGGTTTGAACTAAAATCAACCACCATTATGATTTTTATATTCCTTGGTATATTCCCTTCAATTTTATCCTATCTTTGCTGGAACTTTGGAGTTAAAACAGCAGGGGCATCAATTGCTTCGGTATTTATGTATTTACTACCGGTCTTTACTTCAATTATTGCCTATATATTTTTAAATGAAAGTCTTTTTTTATATCATTTTGCAGGCGGACTGCTGATTCTTTTTGGATTGATCATGTCCTCTTTTAAACCAGACAATATTAAAAGCATGTAAATTGCATATATTTAAAATTATATATTTTTCTTGACTTAAAATATGATTTGGGCATAAAACAAAATTTAGCAAATGAACATTATTTAGGTCTTGGCTTTGCCAGAGCTTGTTTCCTTCATTCTCAAAAGAAGGTTGGTGCTGGCAAACTAATTATTTTAAAGCTGCAACATTGAAAAGGAGATTTGCATGGAAAAAGAGAACGAGAAACAGGATGGAAACAACAGGCGGAAATTCATAAAGAATGTCGGAATTGGTGCTGCTGCTATTGGTGCCGGTCTTGCTACCAGTGCAGTCCCTGCCATGGCTAAAAAGGGAAAAACCTATCGATGGAAAATGTGCACAACCTGGGGACCTCATTTTCCAGTGCTTGGTGAAGGTGCAGACAAGTTTGCTCAATGGGTAGATGAAATGAGCGGTGGAAGATTAAAAATTACTGTATATGGCGCTGGAGAACTTGTTCCTCCCATGGCAACTTTTGATGCTGTAAGCCAGGGAACAGTTGAAATGGGGCATTCTGCTGCATACTACTGGGCAGGAAAATGCCCTGCGGCACAGTTTTTTGCTGCTATTCCCTTTGGCTTTAACGCACAGGCCATGAACGCCTGGATGATTTCAGGAGGAGGTCTTGAACTTTGGGAGGAAGCTTATAAACCATTTAATGTAAAACCATTTGTAGCAGGAAATACAGGAGTGCAGATGGGTGGCTGGTTTAATAAGGAAATTAATTCCATGGCAGATTTTAAAGGCCTTAAAATGAGAATGCCGGGTCTTGGTGGAAAAGTTATTGCCAAGGCAGGTGGAAATGCAATATCTGTTGCAGGAGGTGAAATCTACACCAACCTTGAAAGAGGTGTTATTGATGCCACTGAATGGATTGGCCCATACCATGATTATTTGATGGGATTTTATAAAGCTGCAAAATACTACTATTATCCAGGATGGCATGAAACCGGAACTATTCTTGAAATCACAGCTAATTTAAAAGCTTTTAATGCTCTGCCTAAAGATCTTCAAGCCATTGTTGAAGCAGCATGTGCTAAAAGCAATGTGTGGATGCTCTCTGAATTTGAGGCGAAAAATAATCAATATTTAAGAAAACTCATTGATGAAGAGAATGTTCAGTTAAGAGCATATCCGGAATCAGTACTTAAAAAGCTTAAAGAACATTCCTTGGAAGTTGTGGAAGAGTATGCCAATAAAGATGCCGGGAGTAAAAAAGCTTATGATTCGTTCCTAAAATTCCAGAAAAATGTTGTTGCATGGAGTAAACTTACAGAAGAACCATATCAGAAGCTGAAATATCTTTAAAATTTAAAGCAGATATTTAAAACAAAAGAGGGGCAGAAAAGAAATTTTCTGCCCTTTTTCATATATTCAAAAGTCTCTATTCATAAATTGTGTGCAGCTTTGGATCAAAGGCTTCACGAATACCTTCACCAATAAAAGTTACTGTCATCAAGGTAATGACAAGGGCAGCCACAACAGAAGAGACAATCCACCATGCACCCATGTTCTGCCAGCCCTGGGAGAGTAGTTCTCCCCAGGAGGGTGTGGGGGCAGGCAGCCCGAATCCAAGATAGTCAAGGGATGTTAAAGAAACTATACCACCAGAAATAGCAAAGGGTGCATAGGTAACTATTACAGAAATAGTGTTGGGAATAATATGTTTGAATATAATTCTTGCATGGGATGCCCCAAGGGAGCGAACAGCAAGTATATATTCTCTCTCTTTTTCCTTAAAAGTCATTGTCCGCATTACCCAGGTAATGCCGATCCATCCGAAAAATGCCATGATTAAAAGCAGAATCATGAAATTTGGAATCATAATGGATGCAATGATGATAATAACATAAAGAAAAGGAACATTATTCCATATTTCAATTATACGCTGGAAAAACAGATCAAATTTTCCTCCGAAATATCCCATGGAACAACCAATTGTAATACCGATGGTATAGTTCATAATCAAAAGAACAAAGGAAAAAATGATAGCAGTACGAAATCCATAAACAAGGCGCGCTAAAATATCTCTTCCCACATTGTCAGTGCCAAAAAAATGTTTTTCCTGGAATGACGGGGCAAATGGAGGGTATGAATTTGTTTTAAGGTCATTTTCGTAAGGGTTATAGGGTATTGGAGGCATGATTACAAAATTTGATGAGTTTTCCTGTTTAAATTTTTTCTGAAGTTCTTTGTAATTGGTTTCATAATCATAACCAAGATTAAACCGCGATCCTGGAATCATATTTTTATAGGTTGGAAAAAACAGATTTCCATCATAATAGACCAGCAGTGCCCTCGAGTTGATAAAGCACTCTGCAAAAAAAGAGATAAAAATCATTAGTAAAAGAATGATTAAAGACCAGAAACCCCTTTTAATTGATCTAAATCTCTTTAATTTTTTCAGGGTGACAGGATTCATTTAAACCTCACTCCTATTTAAATCTTACTCTGGGATCAACAACTGCAACACAGATATCAGATAAAATATTGCCGATCATAAACAAAAGGGAAGATATAACAAGGATACCCATGACCACAGGATAATCACGGTCAAGTATGGATTCATATCCAAGAAGTCCCATGCCGTTTATATTAAAAACCTTTTCAATTAAAAATGATCCCATTAAAAGAATGGAGATATTGTTTCCAAAACTTGTGGCAAGGGGAATCATACTGTTTTGCATGGCATGGTTTAATACAGCTTTTTTAAAGGGAAGTCCCTTGGCTATGGCTGTCCTGACATAATCAGACGACAGATTGTCCATCAATGTATTTTTCATCAAAAGCGTCATAACAGTGAAAGAGCCTATAACATAGGAAAAAAGAGGAAGAATCGTATGCCATGCAATATCTGAAATTTTTTCCATAAGGCTCATTTCATCAAAAAGTTCTGATACAAGGCCCCCAAGGGGAAACAGGTCATAATTGGAAGCAAATAAAACCAGCATGAGAACTCCTGCCACCCATCCTGGAATGGCATAACCTGTGAAAATAATAATGGAAGTAATATTATCAAATCCTGTTTTATGCCTGACAGCCTTGGCAAGACCAAGGGGAATGCAGACCCCGTAAATTATAATCAGGCTTAAAATTCCAAAATAGAGAGAGATGGGAATTCTCTCCTTGATCATATCCCATACAGGATCATAATATCGTGTGGATTTGCCAAGATCACCCTGTAACACTTTTCCAAGCCATAAAAAATAGCTTGTCAATATTGGTTTATCAAATCCGTAGTACTCTTTTAATTTTTGAATCTGTTCTTCAGAAAGAGGTTGACCACTGCTTTGACCTGCTGTTGAAGAGACACTTGATCCGCCTTGACTGGTTTGCATGGCTCTTGTATCTGCAATTATTCTCTCAATGGGACCACCAGGGACAAAACGGGTAATGGTAAAAACCATGATGGTGATACCAATAAATGTCGGTATCACCAGAAGCAGTCGTCTTATGAAATATGCTGTCATGACAAGGTTTTAAATATGGATTCAAGTGCCTTATCAAGGTTCTCAGGTTTGGTACCTCCGGCCTGGGCCATATCAGGACGGCCACCGCCTCCGCCGCCAACTATTTTTGCAGCCTGTTTAACAATATCTCCGGCTTTATAACTTTTTGTTAAATCTTTTGTTACTACAGAGATAAGCAAGGCTTTTTCACCTGATTTCGCGCCAAGAAGAATAATTCCAGAACCTATTTTTGTTTTGAATTTGTCAGCCAGATCCCTTAACTGGGAAGGATTTTCAATTTCAACTTTTTTTGAAATAATCTTGATTCCATTGATTTCCCTTATTTCATCATCAATATTCTCAACTGATTTGGATGCTTTTTTAGCCTTAAATGCGTTAAGTTGTTTTTCAAGACTCTTTTTATCTTTTAATAAAGTTTCTATTTTTAAGACAACATCTTCTTTTGAACCTTTAAGCAGATTGGCGGAAGAGCTTATTAGATCCTGATCATTGTGAATAAAATCCAAAGCTGCCTGGGCAGTTACAGCCTCAATTCTTCTAACTCCAGAGGCAATCCCGCCTTCTGAAAGGATTTTAAAAAGCCCTATATCCCCGGATTGTTTTGTATGTGTTCCTCCGCAAAGTTCAGAAGAGAAGTTACCCTGGGATACAACCCTTACAACATCTCCATATTTTTCTTCAAACAGTGCGGTAGCGCCCTGTTTAACAGCATCATCCATATTCATCTCTTTTGTATGAACAGGATAATTTTCACGAATTCTTAAATTGACCTCATTTTCTATGGCTTTCAACTCTTTGGCTGAGATAGATGAAAAATGGCTGAAGTCAAATCTCAGCCTTTT
>JBDLIV010000099.1:0-6289 GCA_039714675.1 Thermodesulfobacteriota bacterium | reverse complement strand
AAGTATAAATAATTAACAGCACAATTATTTTGTATGGTACCTATGTATTTAATGGATGGTTGTTTTTTTATTTAAGCTATTCTCTAAAATAATTTAATTCAATAAACAAATTCTGTTTGTCACAAAATTGACACTGATATGATTTTTTCATGGCAGATTAAAAAATACATTGGCAAATCTTTTGTGCTTCAAATAAGCTTTCGATTCACCTTGAAAGGCTTTTCGAACGTATAATATAGAATGGCATATTTTATGCTTAAAATAGTATTGAGATAAATTATTGAAGGTGATTACCGGTAATGTTTTAACAACAGGAGTTTCACCATGCCGATAGTTGAGTGTCCAAAATGCAATGAAAAAATCAGTACGTGGCATCCTGATTGCCCCTATTGTGGTAAGGTGTTAAAACGAAACTATTCAAAACTAATCAGTGTCCTTGTTGTTCTGGGTATAGCTGGTGGTGGTTTCTATGCTGAGGGGAAGGTTAGAAAACAAAATCGGATCAAAGAGAAAGAGACAGTTCAACAACAAACAAAGGTTGAGAATGAAATAGTCTCCGAATCTGTCAAAAAGATACAACCGATGTTATTATTAGGTATACTTAAATAAAATTTGAACCAACATCAACTTTTTATTGACTTAAAATCAATCACACTGGTGATATCTATTGTGGTTGATGGGAATTTTATTCAGTACACTGATAATCAACTAAATAATATAAAAACGTTATTGAGCCATTCTGTCCGGCTCAAGCAGTCTTGACTATCTGATTTCTTCTTTATACCATACAAACTTCAATATTTTTTATATTTTTCTCCATTCCAGCAGGTTTAAGAGAGAGGGCAATAATGTTTAAGAAAAAATCTTTGTGGAAAAACAGGCTTGTTACACCGGATAAAGTATTGGAAAAAATTGATCCGGGTAATTATATTTTTATTGGGACTGGATCTGCGGAACCAAGAACTATGGTAAACCGCCTGATGAATTCAAACAAAGACAATCTTCAGGATCTGACTCTGGTACAACTGGTTAGTTTTGGAGATGCTATTTCTTTTGAAGCCCTTCAATCTAATACCTATCGATTGAGAACTTTTTTTTCCGGGTGGGTATCGGCTGATGCCATTACAGCGGGGCTTGTTGATTTAATTCCGTCACGGTTTTCAGCGATTCCAACGCTGATGAAAGAAGGGCAGATCCCGCTGGATGTTGCCTTTATCCAGATCACACCGCCAAACAATGCCGGGTATTGCAGCCTGGGAATCGGCGTGGACATGGCAAGAAGGGCCATGGCCCAGGCTAGTCTGGTGGTAGGAGAAATCAATGATCAGGTGCCGTTTACCATGGGGGATACCTTTGTTTCTCTGGATGCCTTTGATGTGCTGGTGGAAGCCCAGGATCCTCCCCAGTATTTTCCACGGTTTGATGTGGAACCTGTTTTTGATAAACTTGCAGCTAATGTCGCATCGGTCATTGATGACGGCAGCTGCCTTGCCTTTACCTTTGGGCAGATTTTTGAAAGCCTGCCAAAATATCTTGCATCCAAGAAAGATTTAGGGATTCATACTCCATTTTTTACAGATGCGCTGATGGAGCTGATGGAAACCGGGGCAGTGACCAATCGTAAGAAAAGCATTTTCCGAGGCAGGTCTTTGACGACCTATGCCCTGGGCAGTAAAAAGCTCATGCGATGGCTCAATAAAAATCCATTGGTAGAGTTTCAAAGTATTGATAAGGTGTTTAACCCTATGGAAATTGGCAGCAATAGACGATTTGTCCTGGTCATACCTGTACGGAGAGTTGATCTTGCTGGAAGGGTGGCCCTCCATGAAAGCAAGGGAAATGTAACCGCAGGCCCGGGTCAGATGGCTGATTTTTTTAATGGGGCGGAGATCTCTCAGGGCGGATACACTATCCTTGTCCTTCCCAGCCGTAATGTTGAAGGGCGTGCAAATGTGTGGGTGACTGTGGAAAGTTCCCCAAATCTTGTTAATATCCCAGAATCTGTGGATATGGTGGTCACTGAGTATGGTGTTGCACATCTTAGGGGCAGAACGTTACGGGAGAGGGCCCAGGCATTGATTGAAATCGCACATCCTGAGGATCGCCCAAGTCTTGTCACAGGTGCCAAGGAAAAAAATATACTTTATGCCGACCAGATATTCCTGCCGGAAAGTGCCCATTTTTTCCCGGCTGAAATTGAAACCCGGTATCGATTTAAAAACGACCTTCAGGTAAGATTCCGAGCTATTAAACCATCGGACGAAGACCAGATGCGTAGACTTTTTTACAGATTTTCTGACAAAGCCATTTACTATCGGTATTTCTCCCCCATCAAGACCATGCCCCATGCAAAGATGCAGGAATATGTCAATGTGGACTACAAGGATACATTATCCATAGTGGGCCTGATAGGAGAACATGACCAGCAAAATCTTATTGCCGAAGCCCGGTTCATCCGTTACAAGGATAAGCCCATGGCAGATGTCGCCTTTGTAGTGGATGAATCTTATCAGGGGAGGGGGATTGCAAGTTTCATGTACCAGATGCTGGCCCGCCTGGCCAAGGAACGTGGTGTAACTGCCTTGACAGCCGATGTCTTGGTATCCAATCCAAGCATGCTCAAAGTATTTGAAAAGGCAGATTACCCTGTAAAGGCCAAGCTCGATGGAGGGGCTTATGCTTTGACCATTGACCTTAGCCGTATTGCCAATTAAAGCGGTACATATTTAAAATAAACAATATCTTTGAGATATAAAGATGCTTTCCCTGTTGATTATGAAAAATAAATATGAAAATTAAGTTTTTTATATTTTTCGACTCAATGATAATTATCCGTGTTAAAAGTATTCAAAGTCTGAAATTATAAAAGATATCAAAATAATACTTAACAGCATTTTTATGGAAAAATGTTTTCAACTAAAAACATTTTGTTGCTTCATTGAGGGTTATAATTTATTTTAGAGAAGAAATTGATTTTAAGTATTTGCCCCTATCTATTGAAAAGTTACAATTTTATTTATAACGATCAGATATCATTTGATTTTATATGATATCCAGATCAGTATAATGAGATGAAATTCACTGGTTTAAAAGAGATATGAAGATTATAAATGTTAAAACAGATTCACTTTTTGTGCAAAAATTTGTCCCTAAAACAGAGGAATGCTGGGTAATTCTTGGTGCTAATCAATCCGGCATGGAAGAATTCTTCCAACTTCTATCAGGTAGAGCAAAAGAGGTTTCAGCAGATATTCTGGATCTTCCGGAAAATCCTGGTATCATTTCATTTAAAACACAACAGGCACTTTATGAATCAGAGCTAAAAAAAGATGAGACAGATTTTTTAGGTAAAATTGATCCGGGTACACCTGCAAAGCAGTTTCTTTCAAATATTAAAAGGCATTCAGCTTTGATTCAGACATTCGGGCTGGCATCCTGTCTAGATAAGGGATATCGGCAGCTGAGCAGTGGTCAAGCCAGAAAATTGCTCCTTTTATCTCAATTTACAAAGACTAACTCTTGTATCATGATTGAGTCTCCATTTGATGGACTGGATATCCAAAGTTGCAAGGAGTTGAACAAAGCCCTCTATCAATTGCATAAACAAAAGATTCTTTTGATTCTGTTTATCCAGAATAGAGATGATATTCCATCTTTTTCCACTCATATTGGTATAATGGAAAATTATAATTTATCCTTTCAGGGTCTTAAGGATGAAGTAATGGCAAAACTGCCTGAAAAAATATTGTATAATACCAAAGGCTTTAATGTTTCTACCAGTGATCTTACAAAAAATAAAAACTTGAACCTTAAAACTCGTCCGTATTCGGAACTTGTTTATCTAAATAGAGGTTTTGCTGGATACAATGGGAAAAATGTATTTGAAAACCTCTCTTTAACAATTAAGACTGGGGATCACACTTTGGTTTCAGGGCCAAATGGGTCTGGCAAATCAACTTTGCTTCAAATCATTTCAGGATATCATTCTGCCTGTTATCAGAATGACTTAAGAATATTCGGAATCCAAAGAGGTTCAGGAGAATCAATATGGGATTTAAAAAAGGACATGGGGATTGTCAGTTCTGAATTGCATCGGAGCTATCATGTTCCGGGAACAGCACTGCATTGTGTGATTTCAGGTTATTTTGATTCTATAGGGATATACCAGTCCTATACCCATCAACAAAAAGCAGAAGCTTTAAAATGGCTTGAACGAATCAATTTAATAGAGCAGGCAGATAAAAGTTTCAGGGATCTCTCATATTCAAACCAGCGCATGGTGCTCATTAGCCGGGCAGTAATCAAACTACCAAAACTGCTTATCCTGGATGAACCAACCCAGGGTATTGATGAAATCAATCGAAATGTAATTCTTGATTTTTTAGCAGAGATTGCCAAGGAAAAGCTTTGCACAATTCTCTATGTGAGCCATCGTGAAGATGAATTTCGGGATTTTTTTATTCAGCATATTAAATTGGGTTCTGAGAATAAATATTGAATTTAACAATCCACTGATCTTCCTCCGGGATTGTACACACCACTCTCTATATAGAATAATTATCACTTAAGTTAGTTTGGAGGCAGAGGCAAATAAACCTGTGTCCCCTGGGGCAATTGACTAAAATCAACCATTTTGTCTCCGGTGGTAAAGGTTCCCGGCGGTACATAATAAATGGTTTCAGGTGCTTTATATGTTTGACCAGCAATTCTATAGGCTGTTTGGGCCTTGGTGATGGGGAATGGTCCTCTATACCCTACGAGTACTCGGGTTTCCAGGGGCAGATCATCCCAGTCTGAAATTTTTGAACCGGGATAAACCCGGCCCGAAGGCAAAAAATAAATCGTGGTATCCTCCCGATATGCCGCCCCTGCATGGGACCAGGCCGTCATGTTATTGGAAATGATTTTAACCTGGGTCTGGGCCTGGATTTGGAGAACACCAGATTCGGCATCCTGGTTGAGAATCACCTTTGTGTTCAGGGGCAAACGGTTCCAGCCAAAGGTTCCGCCGATCTTATCTCCTGGAAGGGTTCGGCCGTCGGGAAGAAGATAGACCGTGGTATTTTTATCGTAATCCCCCCCTGCAATGGACCAGGCAGAATTGGTTTTCGATATGATATTGGAGCCGAACTCCCTGGGCTCTGGCAAGGGAACTGGATTTTTATAAACCGGCTCTTTAGAAAAGAGCGCATAAAAAACCCCGGCCAGTGTGGGATCTGCCGTAAGCCTTCCTGCCCTGACATCTGGATCATATGGTAACCCAGGCCCTAGTCCGGCCTTGGAACGATTAAAATTTTTTGCGCACCGCTTGCGGCCCCTGTGATTTTTCTTAAACCAGGGATTGGGTTTTCCATAAGCCACC
This sequence comes from Thermodesulfobacteriota bacterium, assembly GCA_039714675.1. Classification (GTDB taxonomy): domain Bacteria; phylum Desulfobacterota; class Desulfobacteria; order Desulfobacterales; family Desulfobacteraceae; genus Desulfobacula. The sequence goes on along the minus strand of JBDLIV010000099.1, from coordinate 927 downwards.
TGGCTATGGGTCAGTACATCCTGGTCATCAAGGCTGTAAACCTTTTTCAAAATTCCAAGAAGCATTCCTAAAGACTTGTATTGGCTGGCCGTGATGGGGGCCGTGTGATATCCTACCAGTTCAATGCCCAGGGACACATCACTTATATCCGTCCGGCCCTTCCACATGGAGAGGCCAGCATGGTCTGCCCGGTATTTTTTATCTAAAATCCGGTAGGTACGCCCATTTCTGGCAATCACATAGTGGGCATGCCCCCCGGGTGTTTTATACCCGTTTTGAAACTGCTTTCCCCTGGACACCACCCGCAGGGTTGCATCAAGACCCAGTTCCGAAGTATGGATGATGATATACTGGGTCTTTTTGCGTATGCTCTTTTTGAATCTGGGATTCAGCCGGGGACGGTGGTCAATGATTTTATCCTGGAATCTCTGGTATTGGGACTGGCTGTATCCCTCTGACTGTGAGGGGAGCGCTGTCTGGAGGCAAAAAAGAATCAGCCAGAAATAATGCTTTATATTTATTAGTCCGGCAATCAAATAATCTCACTTATTTCTAACTGTTTAGGTACTTGTTTTTTTAAACGGATAACTTGATAACGAATTTCTTGTTGAGCTGCTGTACTAAGTTTGCATGTATCTGTTTTTTCCATGCGGCTTTATAGCAAATCACTAATAAAAAGTCATGTCTTATAGGCTTTTAAATCAGGAATTTGATTTTTGAATGTCAATTTGAATCCTGGCTGGAGTTATGATTAATTATCCATGTGCAAAGTGTTCATAAATTAAAATTATAAAGGATATCAAAATAATACTTAACAGAATTTTTTAGTGAATGATTTTTACTCTTCCCACCAGGCCATTTTCCAATCGGACCTTGATTCCATGGGGATGTGAAGGTGATTTTGTTAAAAGATTCTTTACAATACCT
>JBDLIV010000098.1:0-6393 GCA_039714675.1 Thermodesulfobacteriota bacterium | reverse complement strand
GATGTTAAAACTGGTATTGCTGAAGGAAGATCAATGGCTGACCCTCTCCAGGAAAGCGGTGTTTTCCCCTCCATGGTCTGTTCAATGATAGCTGTTGGAGAATCAACTGGAGCTCTTGATACAATGATGGAAAAAATTGCTGACTTTTACGATGACGAAGTTGATCAGGCTGTTAAAAATCTTACTGATATGATAGAGCCTTTTATGCTTGTCTTCCTTGGTGTGGTTGTAGGAGGTCTTGTTGTTGCAATGTATCTGCCTATTTTTACCATGGCAGGTGCCATACAATAAAATCAATGCAAAAAAGCGATTTTAAAGCCAGTAAAGATTTTGTCAATCTTATAAAATGGATTATGCTGTCAAGGGTTATTTTTGTCATTGTTTTGATGATTTCCTGTCTTGTCTTTTCTTTTGGAGAAAATTTGTCCTTTTTTTCTCAGCCATTTTTATCCCTATATAATATTGCTGCCTCTATTCTTTTACTTTCGATTATCTACCTTATTTGGTTGAATAAATTTAATTCAGAACAGACTCTGGCTTATGTTCAAACCATTACAGACACATTTATAGTTACTATAATTATTTTTGTGACAGGAAGCTATGACAGTATTTTCACTTTTCTCTATCTTGTTGTTATAATTTATGCTGCCATGTTGCTGCTTCAAAAGGGCAGCCTGATTGTTGCTGCGATCTCATGTATCCAATATGGTATTTTAATAGAACTGGAATATTATAAAATTATAACTCCTTATTTAGAAAATTCATCTCTTTCAGGTACTGTTGATGAAAATCGAATTATCTATAGAATTATTATTGTCATTTTAGCCTGTTTTGCTGTGGCAGTTCTAAGTGGTATTCTTGCACGACAGCTAAAAGGTGCCAAACAGGATTTAAAGATAGTTCAGAAGCATTTAAAACGAGTTGAGAAAATGGCTGCCATGGATGAAATGATTTCAGGTATTGCCCATGAAATAAACAATCCACTCGCTTCTTTATCTGGGTCAATTCAACTGCTTCAAGAAGATACCAGTCCAGGTTCTCAAGAAGATAAGCTCATGCAGATAATTTTAAGAGAGACAAAACGTCTTGAAAAGATAGTAAATGACATCAGGCTGTTTGCTAAACCAAGGACAGACAATGCCTGTGAGATAAAAATTTCAGACTCAATTGAAGAGACAGTACAACTTTTTTTAAATGACCCTGGATGGAACAATCAAATTAAGTTAACCATGAATTTAAAAAAAGATATATGGGTGTTTATCGATCCTTTGCACTTTAATCAAATCCTTTGGAATCTGTTGAAAAATGCAGCTCAATCCATTAAAGGTCATGGTCAAATCAAATTAGGTCTGGATATTAATAAAAACAGACGTGCATATTTGACAGTAGAAGACAGTGGAATTGGAATCGCCCAAAAAGATTCAAGCCATATTTTTGACCCTTTCTATACAAGTAAACCTGATGGGACAGGTCTTGGGCTTTCAATCATACATAGAATTATTGATACCTATAATGGAATGATTGATTTTGAATCATCTCTTGGCCAGGGTACAATTTTCACTGTGCTTTTTGAAAATGCTTCATTTAAAAAACCATCAAAAATATAATCAATATCTTGACAATCAGGTGTGAATCAGGCTATTTATTCTTGTTTTATCAAATTTTGGATAAATGCTATGTACCCTGAAGGGCAGAAACTGGCAAATCTGATTTTTGGTTATTGGTTTGCAACTCAACAAAGCATGAAAGATAGCTGTTTTTTAGACTTTTGTATAAAATTTGTTAAATAATGAGGATAATGAAGGTAAGAATTTATGGATAAAGAAAGCAAGTTGATACAAGTTAGAAAAGAAAAAATTTCTCAATTAAAAGATAACAATATAAATCTCTATCCAAATGATTTCAAACCCTCATGTTCCATTAAAAAACTTAGAGATGTTATACAGGAAAAACCTGATTCTCTTGGTGAAAAGGGTGAACAATTTTCAATGGCAGGAAGAATGATGGCCATAAATAAAATGGGGAAGTCATCTTTTATCAGATTTAAAGAGGGTTCAGACCAATTTCAGGTATATTTACAAAAAAATGGTATAGGAGATGAAAGTTACTCTCTTTTTAAAAAACTTGATATTGGTGATTTTATCGGAGTGAAGGGTCCCATTTTTCAGACACGAACCGGGGAGTGGACTCTTTTATGTAAAGAATTCAGGTTGCTGTCAAAAGCTGTACGACCTTTGCCTGAAAAATTTCATGGAATAAAAGATCCTGAAAAACGCTACCGCCAACGATATCTTGATCTTATAATGAATCAGGATGCAAGAGAGACTTTTATAAAAAGATCTAAAATTGTGGCCTCCATGAGAAGTTTTTTTGAAGAAAACGGGTTTATGGAAGTAGAGACTCCAATGATGCAGCCCTTGGCCGGTGGTGCTGAGGCAACTCCCTTTAAAACCTGGCACAATGCTCTTGGAATGGAACTGTTTTTAAGAATTGCCCCGGAATTATATCTGAAAAGACTTGTAGTGGGTGGTTTTGAAAAAGTATTTGAAATCAATCGAAATTTCAGGAATGAAGGAGTCTCTACCCGACATAACCCTGAATTTACAATGGTGGAATTTTATCAGGCATATGCAGATTATGAAGATCTTATGGTTTTAACTGAAGAGATGTTTGAATCTATTGCAAACGACATTGCAGGCTCTACAAAAATTGAGTATCAGGGTCAGGTTATTGATTTTAAAAAGGGGTGGTCGCGTATCCCCATGATTGAATCTCTCACTGAAATAGGCGGCATTGCTCCTGATATATTGAATAGCACTGATGCATTGCTCGAATTTGCCCGAGAAAATAGTATACAAATAACTAAAAAAGAGAGTCATGGTAAGATATTAACCAAACTTTTTGATGTCCTGGTGGAGCCAAAACTTATCCAGCCCACATTTATAACAGGATATCCTGTAGAAGTATCCCCCTTATCAAGAAAAAATGACTTAAAGCCTGAATTAACTGACAGGTTTGAATTATTTATTGCCGGGCGGGAAATTGCCAATGGATTTTCTGAGATAAATGATCCTGAAGATCAGTATAATAGATTTTTAATGCAGGTACAGCAGAGGGATGAAGGAAATGATGAGGCTCATATCATGGATTCTGAATATGTAGAAGCACTGGAATACGGGATGCCGCCCACAGCTGGTGAAGGTATCGGTATTGACAGGCTGGTTATGTTGCTCACTGACTCTCCATCAATAAGAGAAGTTATCCTTTTTCCCCATATGAAAAAGAGTGTCTGATTAAATGAATCTTGAACTATTCATAGCAGGAAAATACCTTAAGGCAAAAAGAAAAGAAGGGTTTATCTCTCTTATAAGCTTTCTTTCGGTTGCAGGTGTTACCGTGGGAGTAATGGCTCTTGTTATTGTTATAGCAGTTATGAGTGGTGCTGAAACTGATTTCAGGAAACGTATTCTCGGGCTTGAACCCCATATACTTGTCATGAATTATTCAGGAAAATTTGACAATTACTCTCAGATGGTGACAAAGTTTGATAAGAGTGAACTAATCAAAGGAGTCTCACCTATTTTATTTGCCCAGGCAATGATTAGGTCAAGTCATGCCTTTTCCGGTGTCATGGTACGTGGCATTGATCCCGAAAAAAGTTTCAGTCTTGTTAAAGGCTTTGATCATAAAAAATTAAAAAAACTGCTTGGTAATAAAAGAACAATTAACGAATTGCCTGGTATTATTCTCGGCAAAGAGCTTGCAAATTCTGCAGGAGTAATAAAGGGGGATAAAGTAATTCTAATGTCACCTCATGGTTTTATTTCTCCAGTGGGTCATATTCCATCCATGAAGCGCTTTATAGTAAAAGACACATTTGATTCTGGTATGTATGAATATGACAATGCTCTTGCCTATGTCAATTTAGAAGAAGCCCAGCACCTCAGTGGTGCTGAAAACTCAATCTCTGCAATTGGTATCTGGGTAGATAATGTGTTTGAGGTTGAAAAAGTTAAAGATAATTTATCAAATACTTTAAGTTACCCATTTTACATGCGGGACTGGATGGAAATAAATAAAAGCCTTTTTTCAGCTTTAAAACTTGAAAAAACAGCTATGTTTATTATTCTTACTTTAATTATTCTTGTTGCTGCATTTAATATTGCCAGTGCATTAATTATGATGGTAATGGAAAAAACCAGGGATATTGCTGTTTTAAAAGCCATGGGGGCAACTAATAAGACCATAAGAGTTATTTTTATTTTTAAAGGTATGATTATAGGCTTTCTTGGAACCCTTATCGGAACTGCCATGGGTGTTGTTGCCTGTTTTATTCTTAAAAAATATGATTTTATCCAACTGCCCGATGCTTATCCTTTTTCTACACTTCCAGTGCAATTGGAATTTATTGATGTTTTTATAATAGCAGTCAGTGCAATAATAATATGTTTTTTTTCAACCTTGTATCCCTCTTATAAAGCGTCAAAGATGGATCCTGTAGAGGCATTAAGATATGGATAATTTTTTGACTCCACTTATGTCACTACAATCTGTTTCAAAGAGTTTTCATTCCAAAACATCAAAAATAGAAATTTTAAATAAGGCTGACCTTGATATTTTTCAAGGTGAAACCATTGCCGTAGTCGGGCCTTCTGGTATTGGTAAATCAACGTTGTTAAACCTTATTGGAACACTTGATAAACCAGATTGTGGTAATTTTTTTTTCCAAAGTGATGACTTATCATTGTATAACGATGAAAAACTTGCCTGTTTCAGGAATTATAAAATTGGTTTTGTCTTTCAATTCCACTATCTGCTTCAAGGTTTCTCATCCCTGGAAAATGTTATGATGCCTGGTTTAATTGCCCATGAAAATAAAAAAAAGGTTGAAAGAACTGCTTTAAATATGCTTGAAAGAGTAGGGCTCTCTTCAAGGGTGTCCCACAGAGTGGAAGATTTATCTGGCGGAGAACAGCAAAGGGTTGCTTTGGCAAGAGCTCTGGTAATGGAACCTGCTTTACTTCTTGCTGATGAACCAACTGGTAATCTTGATCAGGCAAATAGTGAAAGTGTACATAATCTAATTGATGAACTTAATAAAGAACTTGGCATGACTGTGATCGTGGTTACTCATAATAATAAATTAGCTGGAATGATGACAAAAAATGTTACAATAATGGATGGAAAAATAGTTCCAGTTTAGATAGGAGTTGGAGATTTACCTGTGACCTTTAACCTAAAGGTCAGAAACCAGGTTAGGGATGTACTATGTATAAAATTATCTTAAAAAAAGTATTGTTTATCTGTATTTTGTTGTGTGTTGTGCTCCATGGTAATTTGTCTGCAAAAACAGCTGTTAAAGTTGCTATTTTACCTTTTTCTCTTGTTGCTCAACAAGAGAATGAACAGTTAATAAACAAAATCCCTCTGTTGCTTTTAGAGAATCTTGAATTAGAAGGTGCCAAGGTTCTGATCCCAGAGATTGGGGATAATACTGATCAATGGAGTTTTCAGCAGTTTAAAAAATTTGGTATTAAAACAGGAGTTGATTATATTCTAACGGGATCAGTTTTTCTTGCTGGTCAAAGTATTAGTATTAATTCAAAGCTTATAAATATTTACGAAGAGGAGAGTTCCACTTTTATTTATGCCGATGCAGAGAGTTTTGAAAACCTCTTTTCTGCTGTGACAAAACTTAGCAAAGAAATTATAGGAAAGTTGTTTCATCAACAAATAATTATAGATATTGCTGTCACAGGAAATAAAAGGGTTGAAACCGATGCAATTTTAAGAATTATAGATACTCAAACTGGTGATATCATAAAATCAGATAATATCACCAAAGATCTTAGAAAAATCTATGAAATGGGCTATTTTGATAATGTTATTGTGGAAAAACAATCCCTTGATAATGGGATCAAGCTTAACTTTAAAATCACTGAGAAATCTACTGTCAGAAAAGTAAAATTCAAGGGCAATTCTATTTATGAAGATGACGAACTTAATGATATTGTTAACACAAGAACCGGTTCAATTTTAAATATACATAAACTTAATTCTGATGTTAATCGAATGCGTTTGATGTACACTGAAAAAAATTATCATAATTGTCTGGTATCTTATGAAATTGCTGCGCTTGAAAATTCTCAGGCTGACATTGTTTTTACTGTTAAAGAGGGAGAAAAAATAAAAGTAGAACAGATTACTTTTAATGGTAATGAGCATTTTTCTGACAAAAAGATTAAAAAAGCCATGGAAACATCTGAAAAAGGGTTTTTCTCTTTTATTACATCTTCTGGAAACCTTAATGAAATTGAGGTTAAAAATGATGTTGTAAGAATTGAATCTTTATATAAAAACAATGGCTTCATTGATGCAAAAGTCTCTGATCCA
>JBDLIV010000097.1:0-6409 GCA_039714675.1 Thermodesulfobacteriota bacterium | reverse complement strand
TCTGGCAGTGGCTACGATACTTACTCTCTTTTCCATTTTATTGTTGACTGCCACTGAACTGCTGCGCCGCCGTAACGAACGTATGCGGGGAATGACACCGCAATAGAGAAAGTTGTTTTTATTACTTTTGATAGTCCCAAAAATCATGTGGCATTTTCGTATGCTTTCTGATTATATCAATATCCAAAACCCAGTGAGTTTACAATTCTTAAAGTTGGAATGGAATAAAATATGTGGGATATATTTAAAAAACGGACCTCTGTTTTTCAACAACACATGATAAAAAACAACATTGATGTTGCTGTCATTTATGATCCTGATAATCTTTATTATTTTTCTGCATTCATGGGATATCTCGGCATGCAGTTCGGCCGGCCTACACTTCTTATGATACCCGGTAACGGTGAACCGTCAATGGTGACTCCTGGTCTGGAAGCTGAAATGGCACAAAAAATGACATGGATCAACGACATCATGGAGTGGTCAGATGGTCTTAAGAGAGAGTGGCGGGATTCCCTGGATATGATTCTCAAGAATCCACATATTGAAAGAATTGGTATTGAAAAAGATAAAATACATCCAATACTTCTCGGGTATATAAAAACAGCTTATCCCAATGCAGAACTTATTGATCTCACCGGGATCTTATCAAAGATGCAGATGATAAAATCAGCTGAAGATATTGAAATTATGCGCCAGGCTGGTCAAGTTTCCATTGCAATGTGTAAGGGCGGGAAAGCAGCAATTGCTGAAGGTGTTCCTGAATACGAAGTAGCACTTGCTGTTATTACTGCTGGTACCCGCAAGGCAGCAGAATACCTGACAGACGCTGGCCAGGATCGTCTATTTTCACCCATGATCCATAATCTTCAGGTTCTACAGTCTGGAGGTCCTGATCTCTCCATGGTGCACCGCCGTCCCACTCTCCGCCGTGTAAAACGTGGCGAGTCTGTTTACATGTGTTTTTGCGAGATGAATAATTTCAAAGGATTTAAACTTGGATTTGACAGGCAGTACTGGATAAAAGAGGTACCTGATAGAGACGCTGAGTTATACAAAATAGCTCTTAAAGCCCAGAGTGCTGCGCTTGAGATGATACAACCCGGAGTTATTGCTGAAGATGTTCATATGGCAGCCGCCCGGGTTTATGAAAAAGCCGGATTCGGTCTTTGCTACAGAACAGGCAGATCAGTAGGTTTTTCCTTGATTGAACAACCTGAACTGAAATCCGGAGACAAAACTGTGTTAAAAGCTGGAATGACTTTTGCAGTTGACGGGGCCGTATCCATACCGGAAACAACTGCTGCCAGGGTGGGGGATTCCATTGTTGTCACAAAAAACGGTTTTGAATATTTAACTCCTTTTCCCAAGGAGCTTGAGGTTCTTCAATGAGATCTGCAAAAAATATACTTTAACATTTTTTTACTTACACAATACCATCCTCTTTTATGGGGTTTTTCTCAAAAATTCTTAATGGGCTGAAAACAGAGAGATCAAGAGTTGGAGTTTTCCCAATTATTAACTCTGTCATATATCTTCCCACTGCCGGTCCCTGCTGCAGACCGTGGCCGGAAAAACCATTGGCAAGATAAAGTCCTTTGATCTCAGGCCACTCTCCCAGGATAGCATTTGCATCCATTATATTAACAGCATAGAGTCCTGCCCATCCTTTAATCAGTTTCAGAGCTTCAAAAACCGGTGCAAACTCATACAACTCTCCCCATAAATGTTCAAAGCGTTCATTATCCCAGGTAAAATCAAATCCTGCTGGATCCTCTTCCATGGATTTACCCAGCAATAGAAGTCCTCCTGTTTCTGTTCTAAAATAGAAACCCGATGGCAGAATTGTCAATGGCAGAGGATAATCAAGCTTAACTTCATGCTTGACAGCAAACACCTGACGCTTAACCGACTCCATTGGAAGTTTGATTCCCACGGTTTTAAGAATTAGATTTGCCCATGCTCCAGTACAATTTACCACATGGGAGGAAAAATATATTCCATTGGAACCTGTTTTTACACTGCTTATTGCCCCTGCACTGGTAATCAATTCAACCACATCATCTTGAACAAACTCCACACCCATGGATTTTGCCTTTGCCTTGTATCCCATGAGCACAGAGTATGCATCAAAATGGCCATCCTCAGGCCCGAAACTTGCCCCTTCTATATCATCAAGGTTTTCATAAATGGGAAATTCATCCTTAATTTTTCCCGGGGACCACCATTCAATGGCACAGCCCAGATCCTTCTGCATCTGAAATGCTCTTTTTGCAGCAAGCAGACTTTTTTCATCGTATAAAAAAAGGTTACCCTCCCTGCGATAAAAAATGGCGAGTTTTTTCCCATCAACAGCCATTTTTTCTTCAAAATTCTCCAACACATCAAATGCATATTGGGAAATCAGTACATTCTCCTTTAAACTGAATTGTATCCTGGCATTGACCATGGAGAGTGTGGTGGATGATTTTTCATAACTTAAATCACGTTCAATAACAATAACCTTTAAAGATGGATCTTCAGCTATGAGATTATATGCAGTAGAGGATCCCATGATTCCACCGCCAATAATAATAACATCATAATTGCTGCTTTTCATTATATACTCCTATAAAAAGCCTTTGAAAGTCTTACTCACCAAGGTTGTATGGACATAATTTATCATGGTGAAAAAATCAAAAACCGGTAATTCCACTGCCTGCTGTACTGCGTGGGCATAGGGTGGAAGATCACTGCATTCCAGCAAAAGAGCACTTACTTCAGGGTTGTTTTGAACAAGAGACTTAGCCACTGCCACTACCTCTTTTTCAATTTTTCCCGAGTCAAGAGTTCCTTTCTCTTTGAGAATTGCACTTGAAAATTCAGGCTGCTCTTCCATTCCTGCTATGACCATGGGTATTTTTAGTGAAACACCCACTGATTCAAAATGTTTTGGTTTTAAACACGATTTGTCTGCTGTTATTATACCTGTTGTCCCTCTGGTTATCTGATGGATAAATGGAATTTGCAATAGGCTTGAAAGTAAAACAGGTATTTTTAATTTTTTTGCTACCTCTTTTTGAAAAAGTGCCATGAATCCACAAGCACCTGTAACAGCATGAACTCCATGATCACAAAGGTTTTGAGCAGCTTTAATAAAAGGGGTGACAAGCTCAGGATCCTGCTGATTCAACAGACGGTCAATAGATGCTCCCTCAACTTTTTCATAGCGAACAGGAAACTCGAATGTACTTGCATTGCCAATATTTCCTGGTATGCATGGATAGGAAGCATCAAGAATCAGAATTCCAATGGATTCACCATACCATGACTGGGTTATTTTCCCTCTACTATATGTTGCCATGTGTTCCTTTTATCTTTACAATAAACAGTTGTGTGCATTTCACTAATATGCTACTGGTATGCCAGTGATAAACTGCTGTGTCAATATTTTTTATACGCGGAATAAAGCAATAAAAGGAGTATTGTGAATGAGTTTTTTAGAAAGAGGATTTGAAAAATCTGAATTTGAAAAACGAACACTGAAAACTCAGAAAATGATGGCTGAGCAGAAACTGGATGCTGTTTTTTTAACTACTGAACCCAATGTAAGGTATTTTTCCGGTTTTTTTACACAATTTTGGGAAAGCCCGACCCGGCCATGGTTCCTCATCATCCCGGCAACGGGTAAGCCAATTGCTGTTATTCCAGAAATAGGTGCAAGCGGTATGGCAGCCACCTGGATTGATGACATCCACACCTGGACATCCCCTGATCCCTCTGACGACGGTACCACTCTTGTTGCTAATATATTGAACAATCTTTCACGTAAATATGGCCGCATTGGGGCAACATTAGGAGTTGAATCCCATATTAGGATGCCGTTTAACAATTTTATTGAACTCTCTTCCAGGTTGAATCACATAGAGTTTATTGATATTGCCACCCAGATCCACTGCCTTCGCTCAGTAAAATCAGAAGCTGAAATTGAAAAAATTCGAAAAGCATGTGAAACAGCGCATACAGGATTTGCAAATATCTCAAACCATGCCAGAACCGGTCAGACAGAACGGGATATTTGCAAACAGATGCACATTGACATGCTGGAGGCAGGAGCAGACATCATAAAGTATCTCATATCAGGATCCGGGCCTGACGGATACGACAGCATCATCATGGGACCCACAGACCGTCGGTTGAATCAGGGAGATGTATTAATTATTGATGTTGGTGCTGTTTATGATGGTTATTTTTCAGATTTTGATCGTAATTTTGCTTTTGGCAGCCCCAGCGATGCTACTTTAAGGGCTTATAATACTGTTTATGAGGCAACTGATGCTGGATTTAAAATTGCCAGACCCGGTGCAACCACTACTGATGTATTCAATGCCATGTGGTCTGTCATGGAAGCTGCAGGAGCCCTTGGGAATAATGTTGGTCGTTTAGGTCATGGACTTGGAATGCAGCTGACCGAATGGCCTTCCATCACAGAATTTGATAATACTCAGCTGGTGCCAGGCATGGTGATCACTTTAGAACCCGGGATGATGTATGCCCCTGGAAAGTTCATGGTTCATGAGGAAAATATCGTTATTACTGAAGCCGGGGCAGAATATCTGTCTGTTCGCTGTTCCCCAGAACTTATTATTATTGAATAACTGCCATGCACCTCAAAGGGCATAACCTGAAAGTCACGCGCAAAACATATAAAATTAGAGCTGTTAGCTTGTTATGTTAAATCAAAAAGGAGTGAGCACCATGATAAAAGAGCATGAATTTGAAGCAATAGAAATACCGCTTGAGCATTCAAAAGATCCACGTCCAAACAAGGTTCACATCGGGCTGGTACAATTATCGACTGACAACTCTCTTGAAGGAGACTGGACAAAGCTCATTGGATCATCAGCCATGATTTTCAGCAGCAGAGTCTATTATTCCGGTGTCATGACCCAAAAAGCGCTCAATGAAATCACCCAAGGGATAAGCGAGGCAGCCAGTCTGATTGCCACCGGTCTTCCAATGGATGTCATGGCATTTGGGTGTACTTCCGCCTCAATGGTTATCGGCAGCAAAAGAGTAGAAAAATTATTGACCGCCCATCATCCAGGCATACCTGCGACCAATCCATGGATGGCAGCAAAGGCAGCATTTGAGCGGTTAAATGCTGAAAAGATCTCTATTTTTTCGCCCTATCCAACTGAAGTAAACTATCCCCTCTACCGGAAACTTCTTGCTAAAGGATTTGATGTCCCGGCTATTGGTGCATTACGAATAGATAACGATATCGACATTTCAACTGTTTCATTTGATTCAATGGCAAAAGGTGCTGAACAAATTCTCAATCAGGCAAAAACTGATGTGCTTTTCATGTCCTGTACAAACCTAAGGATTTTAGATCATATTGAAAAACTTGAATCTATCTTTGATATCCCAATTGTATGCAGCAACCAGGCAATGTTTTGGCATGCCATGACACTTGCAGGCAGATCTCCAAAATGTAAAGGTTTTGGACGTTTGCTAAATAGTTAACCAAACTGATTATTCAGTTTTTGTAGAAACTATCAAATGTGGCTCAATCCCTTAATTCTTATTTCCTGTTTTCAGGTACTCCTTGATTTTAGCAATTGTCATTCCTGACAGGCCAAGGTCATCAACATTTCTGCCTTTTTCCCACCAGTTGGTTTCATGGATTGCATTATAAATATTTACAACTGAATCTATTGTTGGGGTTGCAACATTGACTATTTCTCCGATCATGCTCCATGGGACAAGCCCGCATGCTGCATCTTCTGTAAAATACCTGCTGCCAATATCATGGGGTCCTGAAATCGGGGTCAAGGATATATTTCCATGAATTGCCATATAAAGATCTTTCCACTTATATCCTGGTTCAAGGCCGCTGAAATCTTCTGTTGAAGTAATATTGTAACCAAACTTTTTACCTATTGCCTTTCTTTCAAGATCAATTTTAAGATTAATTTTCATTGAACCAGGGGTGATGCCATGTTCATACAAAAAGAAAGTTCTTTTAGGCCAGTTTTCTATGGCACTTATACTTGTCACACAGGGACCTGCATGGACTCCCGGGTTGACTATGCTTAAACCTGACTCTAAAACATCGTCATAAACTTTTCCAAATATATGAATCTCTCTTAATTCATCTATGAGTTCATCACCTTTTTGTGCAGGCATAAAAGCAACATTCACCGGGTTATATCCATGTATGACTACTTTACATGGCTCTGTCACCCTTGTATCATAGGGAAGGTTATTCACTTCTGCTATTACAGGCATTTTGTCATCTTTGAATACAGTTTTAAAAAGAAGTGCTCCAAATGCTCCGGGATAAAGAACAATCACCTGATTCTCATCTGTTTTCCCTTTAAGAAGTCTTGCATAATTATCATGGGCAAAAGCAGGGGCAACAATC
>JBDLIV010000096.1:0-6438 GCA_039714675.1 Thermodesulfobacteriota bacterium | reverse complement strand
CGAAAACTGATCTGGCAGAGAAATCATTGGGTTTTATCTGTGCATTCATTTATTATCTCTTTGTAAAAATCCTACCCAGGGGCAGGTTTTGGGTTAATTCCTAAAAGGGGATAAACCGCTATTTTAATAGTTTGCATCTATCTGGGAGTACAATCTTTATTTCTTGCTGTAGAACTTCAAAGCGGATATTCTTAGATTTATATGGCTCACCATCAAGATTAACCGGGATAATATTATTTTGTGATTCAATCTCAAGCCATTTAGTTTTAAATCGTCTAATATATTTTGTATCTCTTGAAGGGTTTTCAACTTCTGCTATAGCATCTAAAAGTTCGGTAGCACCAATTTTTTTTAATATTAAAATATCTAAATATCCATCATTCAAATATGCGTCTGGAGCAAGTACTTGTCCTCCACCTGCTTGCCTACCATTACATACTGCACCTATTAGTACATCTCCAAATCCACTTTCATTTTCAGTTTTCATAGCTACTTGATATGGTTCAAATCCTATCGCTCTTAATACACCAGTTAACGTATAAGCTCCACCACCTAAAAAATTTTTTAGCTCTACAGGTGTAGTGGCGGTAACTTCAGCTCCAAAACCAGCTGTGGCAATATTCAAAAAATATCTATCATTTGCTTTTGCGACATCTATCGCTTGAATCTCTCCAGTATTAACAAGACTTAGTGCTTCATAACTATCTTGTGAGATTCCACATGATGTAGCAAAATCATTAGCAGTTCCAAGTGGTAAAATAGCTAAAATTGGACGTTTATTTTTTGGATACTTCATCAAGGCGTTAACCATTTCATTGGTACTTCCATCACCACCACCAATTACTAGTTTTTTAACACCCTCTCTAATTGCTTCTTTAACTAATCTTTCTACATCACCACCTTCATAAGTCACCCTTATTTCAAGTTCTAAACCATTATTACGAGTTTTAGATATTGCATCTCTAACACTAATTAATGATGCTTTTTTCCCATTCAATATTAAATGTGTTTTCATCTTAACCTAAAATCTTTTTCATATTCTATTGGAAATAATTATTTATAATTGATGCTCAGCTCCTACAGCTCATCGTCTTTTACCAGATTGCCGGAACGTGCCACGGCCTGGTGCAGACGAAAGGCGAGAAAACAGCCAAGGAAAATAATCACGCCGCCAATCACTGAAACACCACGGATAAGGGGCGGAATTCCGCTGCTGAGTACCATGCACCCTCCAAGAAAAACAGCCCCGCTTAAAATTCCGTATACCATCCGATTGACAACGGCATCAAGGCGCCGATGCTCCAGGTGGATATCGAACCTGCCCTCACGCATCCGGTTGAGAATATCCACCAAATCACGAGGAAGCATTGTCAGGAGGCGATCCCACTCCTTGTAAGATTTGCGCATCCGGCTGAAAAGTTTCTTGGGGGCTAGCCGTCGGGCAATCATTTTATGGGTATAGGGGTCAATCAGATCACTGAGACTAAAGTCCCGATCCAGAAGGCGTGATGTTCCTTCCAGCATGATCAGCACGCGAATGAGCATGGAAATGCCGGTAGGCAGAATTAAATAATGGCGCCGGATTATGGCGGTCAGATTATTCAATGCCTCTGCTAAATCCAGGTTTTTCAGAGATTGATTCACATACTCGGAGAGGAAATCATCAATATCAACCCTCAGGGCACTGCGGTCAAAACCGTTCGGCAGAGTGCAGATGCGAATCACACGATCTGTGAGTTCAGTTGGATCGTGATCTGCTAGGGCCAATACTATTGCTTCAAGTTCATCATGCAGCGCTTCATCAAGCCGGGTGATCATCCCGCTGTCCAGCAGGCCAATCCTGCCGCCTGAAAGAACCAAGATATTGCCGGGATGGGGATCGGCATGAAAAAAACGGTCCCGAAAAACCATATCGAGATACATGTTGGCCCCTGTCCGGGCGAGTTCTTTAGTGTCATAATCCGCAGCCTGCAACTTCTCGGTGTCGGCAATACTGAAGCCATCCAGCATCTCCATGGTCAACACCCGTTTGCTGGAATATTCGCCATACCCGGCTGGAATATGAACATTTTCATTGTCTGCAAAGTTGCGGACAAACAACTCCATATTTCGCAGTTCCCGAAGGTAATCAAGCTCTTTCAAAAGGGTACGGCTGAACTCGGCCACCATGGCCTGGGGCTGATAAAGGCGCAGCTCTGAATCATATTTTTCAGCTAGTCGGGCCAGCGATGCAAGTATCTCCAGGTCGGAGATAATTTTATTTTCGATATCGTGGTGTTGAATTTTAACCACCACAGTCCGGCCGTCAGAGAGGCGGGCCTTATGGACCTGACCGATGGAGGCGGATCCCAACGGATTGAAATCAAATTTGGCAAAGCACTCTTCAAGCGGTTTTCCAAGTTCACTTTCCAGGGTACGGGTAACCTGGTCTCTGGAATCTGCCGGCGTATCGGACTGGAGCCTGGACAGCTCATGAGCAATCTCCGGCCCGACAAGATCGGTCCGGGTACTGAGAATCTGCCCCAGCTTGATAAAAGTGGTGCCAAGTTCGGTTAACGCCATCCTGAGCCGGACCGGGAGTGATTCACCGGCAAAGTTAACACCTTTGGAGGTTTTGAAGAATCCCTTAACAAATGCAGGATCTTTTTCATGTACCCAGTTAGCAAGGCCATATTTTACAAAAACGTTGACAATTTCATGAAAGCGTGCAGCATTACTGGTAAATTGACTGAATGTATTGAGTTTCATTTTTTTTAAACCTTGTAGGAGCATAGTCCCTTAGGCGATAAGCGGCGGCAGATACAACAATCACCATTTATTTCGCCCGGAGGATCGAGCTCCTACAGAAAAAACAGTTTTAAACAAGGCCATTAGGATACAATTTTTCGCAAGCTTTTGGCCACTGATAAACTGCGATATTAATCATAAAAGGTTATGTTACGCTTTCTCAAGTACCGCACGCAGCGCATCCTCATCGTGCTTGCTGAGCGAGGTCTTAAATACCTTGCCCTTACCGGCAAAATCTTTCATACCTTCCAATACCTTGTCATTGGTGGCCTTCTTAATTAAAATAAAGAGGGCGGAAGCCCCGGGTGTAAAGGATTTTGCCAGATCCTTCATCATCTTGTCATCAATACCAATATCGGCCAGGGCACCGGAAAGAGCGCCGGCACCGGCACCAACGGCTACACCTATCAGGGGATTTAAGAAAATCATCCCTAGCAGGAGGCCCCAGAAACTGCCACCGGCAGCACCAGCCGCAGTCAGATTGACAGCCTGATGTAGTTTAGCCTTTCCTTTTTGGTTTTTGGTCACCACCACAACATCTTCCATATCAATAAGATACTCTTTTTGCATCTTGGCCAGGGCTGCACGTGCATCAAATGCTGTTGTTTCATCATCAAATACTACTACTACCAGATCACTCATTTTTTTTCTCCATTGTTTAGATTTTTGGATTCCTTAGTTTGATGCAGCTTCGTCAGCTTCAATGCGCGCTACAATGGCCTCAGTTGCGGCGTAGTCTGCCTCTTCAACAGCCATCATAGCAAGCCAGACTTGATCCACTGCATTTTCTTCAGCCCGCTGAGCCCGTTTCTCCAGTTTATTTGTTGCACGTTGATCCTTCCATTCTGCTATTTTGGCTTCGGTCTCCGTCTTTTTTGCTTCAATACTGGCTTTGACCCGCTGATGGGCTTTTTCTATTTCACTCTTGCGTGTCTCGTAGTCGGCCTTGGCCTTATCAAGCCTGGCTTGGACTTCTACTTTGACCTTGGCATTGGTCGCATCGATACCTGTCTTGAAGTTATTGATGCGATCATCAACTGCGTTTAGACTGCTACGTAAATTTTCAACAAATTGATCAATTTTTTCGCTCATAGTTCATCTCCTTTTTGTTATGTATTTTCATATTGTGATATATGTTTTATTGAGACATTAGTAGACACTTATGTCTCAGGAAAACCATCGGTATTGTCTCAAGTGAACTCCAGATAATGTTAATGCATTACGATTATAACGTAATCTCAATAATTGATAACTACAGCAAGTTCTATACCAGAATTTTATTAGGATAATTAAATATACGATAGGATAAATAAATGCTTTTTGTCAAGAAATATAAAAAAATTAGTTTGACGTAGAAACCATGGCTCTGAGGTCTAGGTAAGAGTGCAGTGGTTTTACCAGTTGTACGACTCAATGTTACTTCCTTTTTATGCCAAATAATTGTATATATCTCTATATTATGTAAATAAGATAAAAAGTTGTCAATTTTAAGAACAACATTCACTATCTTGCACAGAAGTTATATTATTGATATTAATAATAACATTCAGATAATCATGGAAATAAATTATGACAGAACAAGTTGATCCAAAAAATTATAATCTTCCTCCCCGAACAGTGTTAAAGAAGAGAGATTTTAATGAATTTATCCTGGTGATTAACAGAAAAAGCAGGATTATTATGAAAGATGCCTTGGGTGTTTTAAAAAAAAATGAAAAAATAAAAGAAAAAGTGCCTGGTGCTTCTGTCTCTTTGGAAACCAATGCACCAGTTTGCAGTAAATCAATAAATTTTTTAGCAGAGAATGACATTGATGTTGTAACTGCTACCAAGAAAAGTGAGGCTTTCTACCGCCCAATACAGATATCTAAGAATTGATCGCCTTGATATTAAGGTCAAAGATAAAGACCCTGTAGGTAAAATATTTGCACCACCTGGAAGATGGTAATTGGATCAAAGGAAGGAAAGATGGATGAAGAACGTCTGATAGACATTGAAACTAAATTGGCATTTCTGGAAAAAACCATAAAAGATTTAAATGACGTAGTCTGTGAACAGCAAAAGGAAATTGAAAATCTTACCTCCACCTGCTCAAAGCTGCTTAAACTTGGAGAGGAATATACTCAGATAATTTCGGGAATTGATGCGCCTGTAAATGAAAAGCCGCCTCATTATTAATATATTTGTTTTATAATAATCATGTATTAAAGGTAATAAAATTATTTCTACCCTCTTTATTTTTTTTTATGGTTTTTGGTATAATGGCTTCAAATTTGTTTCATTTTTATTTAAGGAGATATTCTCATGTCTATTATTAATTTTATTGAATTAAAGGAAAAACTTGAGATTCAAAAGTACACGAAACACGAAACCCTTGATAAAAAAAACTTTATTTTTTTTGCTGGTTCCCCAAGAAAACATCCTTATGAACAAACTCGGGTCGTTCTTATTGCTGACCCATTTAGTGAGAATACATTTTTTTATGAATTTAATATTGAAGATATTGCTTTTGCGGAAGAACTTCCAAACATATCCAACCTCAAAGGTGACTCAGTTCCCATGGTTCGCATATGGGTAAAAAAGAAGAGTGTTGGACTCCAATGTACACCATTTATTGTAGACACCTTAACCCGCAAGTAAGATGTCTGATAATATAACAAAAATTAAGCCACCAATACGCATCAAATTTTTTCGGTGAGGGGTTTGAGGTTGTCCTAAAATCATTCAGCTGAGTGTGTAAGTTAATTGTGAGTAGAAAAAAGGTGACGCAGAAATACGAGGAAAGGTTCAAAGCAAATGGGAAGAGATTCAAAGGGGAGATCCGTGCTTGACAGCTAAACGTAAGATCTGACATAATCAGATTTAGACAATATTTCAAATAGAGTGAATGCGAGGGATATCCCCTTTATTGAGAGTTCTTTTTTGTTAAAATTTCATAAAGTCAGCACAAGCGGGCTTAAAGAGAGGATCGATGGCACAGGAAAAACGAAGGTTCGACAGATTTGATACCCTGCACCTTTCATGCGTTCAGGTGGGCAAAGATGATTCAGTGATTTTTGAGGGTATGGGCAGAACCTTAAACGTTTCTAAAGGTGGGATACTTCTTGAGATTGTTAGTGATCAATCACTTTCTGGTCATATCATTCTGAGGATTGCTCTGGAGGGCGATTTGATCGTTCTTTCCGGTAATATAGTCCATTGTGATTCCAAAGGGTTACGATTATATCACGCAGGCATCGAGTTTTTAAAGATGAGCGAAAAGGCCGCGATGATCCTTGATAAGTTTATCAAAGTATTTGAGGAGCGGTCTTCCTAAGCTTCTTCATAATTATTAATAATAATAATTTTCAAAATGTTTGACTATTAATCACCGATTATTTTAACCAGCACACGTTTTTTCCTTTTGCCATCAAATTCACCATAGAAAATCTGTTCCCAGGTTCCAAAATCAAGCCTGCCTTTTGTAATTGCTACAATACTTTCTCTACCCATTATTTGTCTTTTCATATGGGCATCTGCATTGTCTTCTCCAACATTATGTCGATATCCTGAGACTGGTTCATGTGGAGCTAATTTTTCAAGCCAGACATCATAATCATGGTGCAGACCTGATTCATCATCATTAATAAATACTGAGGCTGTGATGTGCAT
>JBDLIV010000095.1:0-6537 GCA_039714675.1 Thermodesulfobacteriota bacterium | reverse complement strand
TATAGCCTTCTTCTTGAAGTATTTCTCCAATGATCATGGTATAGTTTTTTTCATCGTCAACAATCAGGATGTTTTCCATTTTTGATTTGCCTTTTAAACTGGAAGTATCATTTCCACGTTTGTGCCATTTGGTTTGGCATTAGATATTGTAATTGTACCATTATGAGCTTCAATTATATTTTTTACAATACCAAGCCCAAGACCTGTCCCACTGTCCTTTGAGGTGAAAAAAGGTGTCCATATTTTTTTTAAAATATTTTCTTTTATCCCTTCTCCGTTATCAATAAAATTAATAACAATATTTCCTGAACTGTATACTATTTTTATAGTAAGGCAACCATTGTCTTCAAGAGATTGAAAAGCATTAATCAAAATATTTAAAAATGCCTGATAAAGCATTGCACTGTCAGCCATTATTTCAGGCAAATTTTGTGAAATCTCTTTGGCAATACTAAAATTCTTTTCTTCTATCTGTGGGGTAAGATAAGCTAAGTTTTTTTCTATAATATCTTCAACCATACATGGACGAAGGTCCGGGGTTCTGGGTTTTGCAAAGTTCAAAAAATCTGTAATAATATTATCAAGTCTTCCAGATTCTTCAACTATTATATCAGGTATATTGCTTCTGGCATCCAATTTCACCATTTTATTTTTTAATAATTGAGCAGAGCTTTTTATGATTCCAAGGGGATTTCTTATCTCATGTGACACTGCTGCTGTCATCTCACCAATGGCTGACAAATGTTCAGCCTGACGAAGCTTTTCTTCAAGTTTAAGCCGTTCTTCAGCTCTTTGTTCTATAACTTTTTCTCCATGTTTAACTACAAATCTGAGTACGAAAAAAAGCATTCCCATTACAATAACGCATGATCCTATAACCAATCCCTGAAGTTTGAAAACTTTTTTATAATCATCTGAAACATCTCTGACAATCTCAACCACACCCATTACTGGACCGGCTAAAGCAGGTGATACCTGTTTCTCAGCTCGTAAAGGAGCAAAGGTGATTATCTTTGTCTCCTGGGGAAACCAGAACAGTAACTCCAGAAAGTTGCCCTGTTGTAAAAGTCTTGATGTAGCTTCTCTTTTCATGGCTTTTTCATAATGAACACCACCAGCATTTTTTTGGCCTATTATATCTTTATCAAAGCTATAGGAGATAATATTGTTTTCATCATAAATCGATACCATTTCCACATTAAAACTATGCAAAGTTGACCTCACCACCTTGTCCATTAAGAGGAATTGTTCTTTTTCTCTTAATCTGATCTCTCCATATTTAATTAAAACAGGGAGCATAAATCTTGAAATAACTTGATGGTTGAGGTTTTCAACAAGGAGAGATGCATACTCTTCACTTTTTTCCAGAAGAATGTTTCTAACCCAGTGTGCATTTAATGCTGAGATAACAATAGTCGCTGTAAGCATAATCGCCAAGGAGGAGAATGTAAAAAATTTGACCAGCCTGAACGGCTTAATACTCTGTATATTATTAGTTTTTTGTGACATTTATTTCATAATTTTATAGTTTTTAAATTCCATTATTTTTTAATTATTTTACAACTAATTTAATAAAAAACATGATTATGCTTGACTTTACAATAATATCGTATCAAAGTATAGCAGTATTTAAAATGTTTACTGATGTAGTTAAAGTTGAATTGGTTTTACCTTACTGAATGTGGAAGTGTATGATACTTGGAAAAAAAGATCATCTCGTGGGTTTGGATATTGGCTCTTCTTCTATTAAGGTTGCTGAGATCAAAGTAACAGGAAAGGGACATGTCTTAAATAAATTTGGCATGAGCAGTATTGCACCAGGTAGCATTGTAGAAGGCAGGGTTGTCAATGTGGATGAGCTTGCTAATGATATTAAAACTCTTTTTAAATCCCAGAAAATCCGTGAGAAAAATGTTGCAATTTCTACAGGTGGACACTCTGTTGTAATTAAAACCATTAATACATTAAACAAACCGGAAAAAGAACTGCACAAGACTATATACTCTGAAGCAGAACAATATATTCCCTATGATATTGATGATGTTAATATTGATTATCAGATCCTGGGCGAAAGTGACTTCTCTCCTGATGAGATAAGTGTTTTGCTTGTTGCTGTCAGGAAAGATCTTGTGGCTGAATATATTGATCTGATCCATAAAGCAGGTTTGAATCCAAAAATAATTGATGTTGACACTTTTGCTCTCCAGAATATCTATGAAATACTTCCCTATAAAAACAGTGAAAAAATTACACTGCTGGTCGACGTGGGAGCTTCAAAAACTTCTTTGAATATATTGAAAACCAACGTATCCTTAATGATGCGGGATAATATGTCTGGAACAAATCAGATTATAGAGGAAATCTGTAGTCAATATGATATAAGCGTTGCTGATGCACATCAAGCTTTGAATGGTGAGATAAATACAATTGGGCAGGATAAAATTCAGGAAATGAGTTTAAAGATTGCGCAAGCATGGTGTGCTGAAATACGTGAATTTGTTAATACCTATCAATCAGGTCCCAGTGATGAAAAAGTGGAAAATATTGTTTTAAGTGGTGGAGGAATTTTTGTTGAAGGCTTTAAAGAGAGTCTAATGTCAGAACTTGACGCTGATGTCTCAATAATTAACCCTTTTGAAGCCTTGATTGTAAATGAACAAAAATTTCCAGACTCTTTTATAACCAACGCAAGTCCTCTAGCACCAATATCAATAGGACTTGCATTAAGAAGAGTAGATGATAAATGATAAAAATTAATCTTTTACCATTTAGAGTTGCCAGACAAAAAGAGAATATCAGAAAACAGATATCCATCTTTTTACTATTTGTTTTATTAACAGTGGTGGGACTTTTCTGGTACACCCAGTCCATGAATAATCAAATTGTAAGTATTAAAGAAAAAACAAAACAGGTAAATTATCAAATTGCGAAATATAAAGAAAAAGCTGATCGGGTCGCTCAAATTAAAAAAGATCTGAAAATACTTGAAGAGAAGCTTAGAATTGTATCTTCCCTTAAAAAACAGAGGGAAAAACAGTTAATATTGTTTGATAGTATGACTGGCCTTGTTATTCCAACGCGAATGTGGCTTGAAAGTTTTAAAACAAATCAAAATAGCGTTACCATAAAAGGGATTGCATTTGATAATCCAACCATTGCTGATTTCATGGAAAAACTTGAGCAATCGCCACTTTTTTCAAAAGTTGATCTAAAAACAGCACAAATGAAGAAATTTAAAAACAATGTCATGCTAAAATCATTTGAATTGCTTTGTAGAAAAGAGACACCCAAAAACAAGCAAGCTAAAAATTCAAAGCAGGGCAAAAAATGAGCAAAGAGAGAAGTAAAATAAAAGAATTTTCAGAAAAATTTGGTGTCCTATTTGAAAAAATTGGAGAGCTTACAAAAGTTCAACGCCTGCTTATCTGCTTTATAACCTTTGCTCTGATTGGTGCTACTTATTATTACTTTATTTTTGTGCCAAAGCAGGAAGAATTAAAAAAAGTTAAAGATAATTACCAACGTAAGGTTGACATACTTGCAATATATAAGAAAAGAGCTTCCGAGATTATAAAGTATGAAAAATTAATGCTTAAAACTCAAGAATCTTTTAATATAGCAATGAAAGCTCTTCCGGACAAACGAGAACTTCCATCACTCTTAACCGGTATTTCCAATGCAGGAAGTAATGCAGGTCTGGCTTTTCATCTGTTTAAGCCCACTAATGAAATAAATAAAGAATTTTATAAAGAAATTCCTGTCTCCATAAAAGTGGTTGGCGGGTATCATCAAATTACTGATTTTTTCTATCAAATTGTGAGGCTCAACAGGATTGTTAATATTAATGATGTTACCATAAAAAGTAATAAAGGCAGCAATGTATTGGAAATGAGCTGTAAAGCTGTTACCTATATGTTTGTTGAAAAAAAAGAGCCGCAAAATAAAAACAAACGGAAAAAAAGAAAAAAATAGGTATAGGTTAAAACTATTTATAATGATATATAAATTAAAAATAATTTTTTTAGCACTTGTATTTGGACTGATTTTTTTGGTTTTTTCATGTGATGACAAATCACAGTTAAACAATCAATCAACATCACATACAGTTTCTGGGAAAATATCTCAGCCTATTAGTAAAAATAAAATTAAAAAAGATGCAAGCGAAAATGAATTAGATCCAAAAAAGAAGTTAAATCCTACTAAAAACAGCAACACAGAAGCTGAAATAAAAAAAGAGGATCAATTATCAAAAGAAAAACCAGAACAAAAAATAGTAAAAAAAGAGAGTGATCACTATAGTCATAAAGGGAAAATTGATCCATTTAAACCTTTGATTCAGGAAAAACCTCCAAAAGCCCAACATGTAATTGATAATAGACCAAAAAGAATTTTAACTCCCCTTGAAAAGGTTGAGTTGAGCCAGATTCGCCTTGTTGCTGTGATTATTATGAAAAACAGACAGATTGCAATGGTGGAAGAAGGCAGTGGTAAAGGTTATGAGGTAGGGATTGGTACTTATATTGGGAAGAATCAGGGCAGAGTATCTGAAATAAAAAAAAGCAGCATTGTTGTTAAAGAGCTTGTCACAGATTTTAACGGAAGGCTCAAAGAGCGAATTAAGGAAATAAAACTTCATAAAATAGATGATGAGGGATAATATGTGTTTTTTTCAAATGGGAAAACTCAAAAGCAGAGTTAAATTATTGGGGATACTTTTGACTGTATTAATTGCTGCCGGGTGTGTTGCTCAGAACAGTGAAAAAGCACAGACTTCCGAGAAAATAGAGTCTGAAACATCTAAACAAATAAGTCAATCTGCTGCTGATACTGAAGTCAGGCAGATAAGTTCTGTAAGTGTTGACCAGCAAAATGAAAATATTTATATTATCATCCAAGGTAATCAGAAATTAGTTTATACATCAATTAAACAATCTTTCCCCTTTGGGATTGCTGTTTATCTGCCGGAAACTGTATTTGCTCATGATTTTAAAACCACCATTCCTGAGAATAAGAACATTAGTGACCTTATTGTAAGCTTTGCTGATAAGGAAAAAACAACCATAAAAGTTGAAATTTTGTTAAATAAGGATTTTGACTATGAAGTTATGGAAAGTGATAGTACATTGAAATTAGCACTTTCAGGAAGTATGGAGAAAACCCATGCAAAAGCTGATCAAAATCTTGAGATCTCGCCTGATGAGGAAAAAATTATTCAAAAAGTTATTGCGCAAGAAGAGATTGTCATTCCTGATACAACAGCAATAATGACTAATATTGAGTTTAATACAATGGAAGATGGAAAATCAGATATTGTTATTCAAACCAACCATCCTGTAAAATATGATATTACCGGGGAAGATAATAACAAATTATATCTCAATCTTTATAATACAATTATTCCTGATTATCATAAAAGGCCTATTATAACTAAATATTTTAAATCTGCAGTCAAAGGTTTGATGCCACAGCAGATTCCTGGAAGTAAGAAAAAAGCAAGAATTGAAATAGAGATAAGGGAACAGGTTCCATATCGAATTATCCGTGGAAAAAACACTGTTTCAATGTTTTTTGAGCCATCTACCATTGAACCACCTGAGTTCAAAAAAGCAAAGAAAAAAGTTGTTAGTGGTAGTGAACTTCAGATAGTCGGGACTACCCAAAATGCAGCTGGATTTGAAGAAGAGGCACGAGCTGTTGTAAAGGGAAAAAGCATTGAAGAGGAGATTTTTGGCCCTAAAAAGAGATATACTGGTGAAAAAATCAAGCTTGATTTTTACGAAACTGATATAAAAAATGTATTCAGAATTTTAAGAAGTGTTGGCAAGCTAAATTTTGCCATTGATAAGAATGTTAATGGTAAAGTAACTTTAACGCTTGAGAATCCGGTTCCATGGGATCAGGTGCTTGATCTTGTATTAAGAATGAATAATCTTGGGATGAAAAAAGAGGGGAATGTTATTCGTATTGCAACCCTTGATACTCTGCAAAAAGAAGAAAAACTGATGCAGGATGCTATTGCTGCAAGGAAGGAATCTTTAAAGCAGAAAAAAAGTTTAGAGCCTTTGATCACTGAGTATATACCCATAAATTATTCAGATGCTGAAGCTGATGTTAAGCCACATATAGCGCAGATTCTTTCAAAAGAAAGGGGTAAGCTGAGTGTAGATAGGCGAACCAATATGATAATCATCACTGACACCCAGGAAAAGGTTGACCAGGCAAGAGAGCTTATCTATCGTTTGGATCAGGTCACCCCGCAAATCATGATTGAGGCAAAGGTTGTGGAGGTAACAAAGGAATTTACACGGGAACTTGGAGTTGGATTGAATCTTTCAAATAGTCCCGATGTTACATCGAATTTTATTCAAGATTTTGATGTAGCGCTTAACAATCCTTCTTCCGGGGGAAATATAGATTTTTCTTTTTTCAGGCTGTTCGGGTCCAGCATGACTGCACTTAACGCAAAATTGGCAGCATCTGAAATCACAGGCGATACAAAAACTGTCTCCTCTCCAAGAATTTTAACCCTTGATAATA
>JBDLIV010000094.1:0-6612 GCA_039714675.1 Thermodesulfobacteriota bacterium | reverse complement strand
CATAACATCCTGGGCAATTATGTTTATTAAGTTCCGGTATATTCGAAAGGTATTTAAAGAATCTGCTGATTTTATAGATATTTTCTGGCAATGCAGGAACCTTGGTGATGCATTTTCAAAAGCTAAAGCATTAAGGTCAAGCCCTATTGCAAGGGTTTTTATCGCCGCATATATGGAGATGGCAAGATCTGATGGCCGCGACAAGAAAAAACCGGGGCTAAAGAAAACTGAAAAATCTTACTTCCAATCCATCGGGAGTGTAAACCGGTCAATCAATCGTTCAATTAATGTTGAAATAAGACGGCTTTCTCAATTGGTACCTTTTCTTGCAACAGCCGGTAATACTGCCCCTTTTATCGGACTTTTCGGAACTGTCTGGGGAATCATGAATACTTTCCAGGGAATAGGGTTAAGTGGATCTGCAAGTCTTGCCGTTGTCGCTCCCGGTATTTCAGAAGCATTAATTGCAACAGCTGCAGGGCTTGCTGTGGCCATTCCTTCTGTTATAGCCTACAACTATTTTACTGACAGAATACGAGTTTTCGATTCTGAACTCCAGAGTTTTTCTTCAGATCTTTTAAATATAATGGAACGAGATATTCAAAAGCAGATGGAGGTATAATGCAATTTGGTTCTAACAGTGATCAACTCATGTCAGATATTAATGTTACTCCTTTTGTGGATGTAATGCTTGTTTTATTGATTATTTTCATGGTGACAGCGCCAATGATGGTGCAGGGGGTTGATGTTGATTTGCCCAAGGCAACTTCAAAAGCTTTGAAAGGCAGTGAAGATCGTTTGATTATATCTGTTGATGAACAATCTAAAGTGTTTATAAATGAACAGGTTGTCAGTGTTGAATTTTTAACTAAGAAATTAGGTGCAATCTTGGAAAACTTTGATAAAAAAGATGTTTATCTCAGAGCAGATAAAAAAGTTTCCTATGGAATTGTTGTTAATGTGATTTCAAAGATTAAAAAAGCAGGTGTTGACAGCCTGGGGATGATTACACTTCCTGATACTGAAGATGAACCTTGATCAATAGAGAACTATTCAAAGGTCTCAGGATATGAGTTCTAAAAATCAAATCATTCAAAGCCAAACAGAATCTTTTCTTAATCCTGTGGATCAAAACAGAAAAATTGGAACTGTTTTTTTTATTATTTCAATACTGCTGCACGGTATGTTTTTTTTCGGTTGTATATTTTTGCAGGAGTTCAAACTATCCAAACCTCTGCCACCGGTTATTCAGATTGATCTGGTTTCCTTTGCACCAGAACCCCTCATTGAAGAATCTTCTGAAACTGAAGCCAAGCCACAAAAAGATGAGATTTCAACCAAAAAACCTGACATTAAAAAACCTGCCACTAAAGAAAAGAGCCAGAAGATTCCTACCATAAAACCTGATATCAGTTTAAAAACAAAACCCAAGGATTTAAAAGAATTAATAGCCTTAAAAAAAAAGAAACCAGAAAAGAAAAAAGAGAAAAAACCGGTTGAAAAAATTAAACCCAAAAAAGAAGTTGATCCTGCTAAGGCTTTAAAAAAGAAAAGTGAGCAATTAGAAAAACAAGTTGAAAAACAGAATCAGGACAGGCTTGCACAAGCTTTGAGCCGTCTTAAGAAAAAAGTAAAGGATCAGGACACAAAGCAAAACTCTGGCAAAGGTTATGATAAAAAAGGATATAAACCCATTGATTTATATAAGATGATTCTTGGTTCAGCAATTGAGCAGAACTGGGTGTTTAATGATGCCCTTGCCAGGATGGACCAGAATCTTGAAGTAAGAATTTTAATAAAAATATTAAAAAGCGGGAGAATCCGGGATATTATTTATGAAACCAGATCAGGTAATCATTATCTTGATGAATCTGCAAAAAAAGCTATAAAAAAAACAGATCCATTACCGCAGTTACCGGCAGGGATGCGTTCATATGATGTTGTTGTGATTTTTACACCTAAGGGGTTGAAATAGAAAATGGTTTCTTTTGTTATGAATAAATTGTATTGTAGCCATAATATGTTTAATAAAATAATTTTATCTGCAATATATTGTTGCCTAAGCTTTTGTTTTGTTGCGATCTCTTTGATGCCTGCACATGCCAAAGATTATGATTATATCAATATCAGTAACCCGTTTTTAAAGAAAACACCTGTTGCTGTAACTCGGTTTAAAGCTTTTAACGGTCATGACTCCGAGGTTGAGGACGGCAGGAAAGCAAAAGATATTTTAATAGAGGCACTTGATTTTACAGGTTATCTTCAAACCATGAATCCTGCTGCATTCCTTTCGAATCCGGCTGAATCAGGTATTCAACTGGGACAGATTAATTTTCTTGACTGGACTGGAATAGGTGCAGAATTGTTGATTACTGGCGGGATTAGTGAAGACCAGGGAAACGTGACGCTTAAATTAAGGCTTTTTGATACATTTAAAACAAAGCTGCTGGTGGGTAAGATCTATACCGGTCCCAGATCTCAAATAAGGAAAATGATACATCTGTTTTGCAGTGAAATATCTTATAAACTTACAGGAAAATGGGGGATATTTAATAGTCAGATAGCTTTTATTTCAACGGTTCAAGGGAAAAAGGAAGTCTTTATCTGTGATTTTGACGGACACAACACTAAACAGATTACTTTCCATAAAAGTATTTGCCTCTCTCCATCATTGTCATTTGATAGAGAATGGCTGGCCTATGTCTCCTATGCAAAGGGCAGCCCTCAAATATTTATAAAAAATATAAAAGAAAAAAGAGGTGCAATTGTCAATCATAAGGGGATGAATATTTCACCTGACTGGATGCCGGGCCAGCTTAAGCTTGCAGCAGCATTAAGTTTTTCCGGGGATCAGGAAATTTATTTGTTGACCCTTAAAGGAGAAATTATTAAAAGAGTAACAAAGAGTTGGGGAATTGATGTTTCTCCAGGGTTTTCACCAGATGGTAAAAAAATAGTTTTTACCTCAAAAAGGACAGGAACTCCCCAAATTTATACAAAGGATCTTGAATCCAAAAGAGTGCAAAGATTAACTTTTAAAGGTTTGAATAATACATCTGCTGCATGGTCACCAGATGGTAAAAAAATTGCTTATGTTGGCATAGAAAAAAATAATATTAATATTTTTGTCATGGATATTGATTCAAAAATGCCGGTGCAATTGACCATGGATGCAGGAGACAATGAAGATCCTTCATGGTCACCCGATGGGAGTATGCTTGTTTTTACATCAAATCGGCATGGTGGTGTCCCAAGGATATTTGTAATGAATGCATCAGGATCAGACCAGAGGCAGCTTTTAAGATTAGAAGGCAGACAAAGCCAGCCAGACTGGTCAATGTCAAAAACTATAGAAAATTAAGTTGGGTATTGAGTGGCAGATCGAAAATTGATACCCTAAAAGACAAATTAGCGGTTTTCGGTCGGGCACTAATTGGTTTAAATAAACAGGAGGTATTTTAAATGAACAAGCGAGTGTGGATTAATCTTGTAATGGCAGTTCTTGTAGCAGGACTTTTTTTGACTGTGTCATGTGCTAAAAAAACGGTTGTCTCCGATGCCACAACCATAGAGGACCAGGAAAAAAGTCAAGCAGAGGCTAAAGCCAAGGCAGAAGCAGAGGCAGAAGCAGAACGTATAGCACAGCAAAATCTTGAAGATCAGATGGCCAGGGAAAAAGAGCTGAAAGAAGCTAAAATACAGGCTGCAAAGAGAGAGTTTGAAGATCAGGATATTCATTTTGAATATGACAGCTCCAAATTAAGTTCCACGGCACAAATGTTGTTAAAAGAAAAAGCTGCCTGGTTAAAAGCAAATGCTTCAGCATCTGTTATTGTTGAAGGCCATTGTGATAACCGCGGAACAACCGAATACAACCTTGCACTTGGTGAACGCCGTGCCAGTGCAGTAAAAGCTTATCTGATCAATCTTGGTGTTTCTGCCGCCCGTTTAAACACAATAAGCTATGGCGAAGAACAACCCTTAGATTCAAGTCAAACAGAACAAGCTTTCAGCAAAAACAGGCGCGCCCACTTTGCAATTGATTGATAAATTGGGATAAAAAAGATCTGGTTCAGGCGCTAAGTTTTAATGAATGATTGATAATAAGCTTTCCGCCTGGAGCAGTTTTATAATATAAGCGCTATTTCCCATTGATTTTTTGGAGTCAGGTTATGAGAGTAAAATATCTTTTTTGTGTTGTGATTGCTCTGCCTCTTATTAGCGGCTGTGTAGAATCCCAGAGCTTTGCTATTCTTGAAAACAGGGTGGCAGTTATGGAGATGGAAAACAACAGGCAGCTTTCCACACAAAAGCAAAAATCAAATGAACTTGTGTTAAATTTTCAGCAGGATCTTGAAAATCTGGAAAAAAAGGTTGATCGCAGCCACAACTTCAGCCAGGAAGAGTATGCTGAATTACAATACAATATTCAAACATTTAAAGAAAATTTTCAGCGCCTTGAGGGTCTGATACAAGAAATAAATTTCAAATTTGAAAAATATAGTCAGAAAGATATGGAGGGCTTGGACAGACAACTTGAACAACTTGATCATGCTGTTTCAAAAAATTATGAAAAGGTGATCAGGCTTGAAAAATACATGGGTTTTGAACCGACAGTTGCAAAAGAGTCCAGTGAAAAACAGGCGATCCAGGAGAATTCCGGGGAACAGAGTGAACAGAAACTATATGATTTTGCAAAGAAATTATTTGATGATGGTGAAAAGGAAAATGCCCGTATTCAGTTTGAAAATTTCATAAACAGATATCCGGATTCTAATAATGCAGATAATGCCAGATTCTGGATTGCTGACTCCTATTATTCTGAAAAATGGTTTGAAAAGGCTATTTTGGAGTACCAGAAAGTATTAGAAAAATATCCAGACAGCAATAAAATGGCCGCGGCAAGATTAAAACAGGGGTATGCCTTTGCAGAACTGGGTGAAAAAGCAAATGCAAGATTAATTCTTAAGGAGCTGTTAAAAAAACATCCTGACTCAAATGAAGCCCGGTATGCTCAAAAAAAATTAGAAACTTTAAAGTGATTTTTAATTTTTATGGTAAAAGTGGTAGGCATTGACCCGGGACTTGCCGGCACTGGTATCGGTGTTATTGAAGGCAACCAACAAAAAATCCTTGGATATTCATTTGGAAGTATTGCAACAAAGGCAAAAGATCCTCTGAATTTCAGACTTAATACTATCTATTCTAAAGTCTTAAATTTTCTTTGTGAACAAAAGCCTGATCATGTTGTGATAGAAGATATTTACTCGCTTGAAAAATATCCTGGATCAGGTATTATGCTGGGCAAAGTTTCAGGAGTGATTCTTGTGGCAACATATAAAGCAGGGCTGAGTGTGGAAGAAATTCCAGTAAAAGAGGTTAAAAAAATTATTTCTGGAAACGGGAGCGCAGATAAATACCAGGTGGAACGTTCTGTTCGAAATATATTAAAACACAAAAAACCCATCAGGCCTTTCCATGCTTCAGATGCGCTGGGTCTTGCTTTGACTGGATACTACAGGCACAAAAAATTATGATTGGGTATATTGAGGGAACTATTATTCATTTTGATTCTGACAGCATTTTGCTGCTTGCAGGCAGTATCGGCTATGAAATACTGTTGAATCCTCAAGTGGTTGCAGAATTAAGATCTATGGATTCAGACGATAATAAGAGTGATGTTGTCTCACTGTATATCTATTATCACCAGACCGAAAGACAGCCTAAACCTGTACTCATAGGTTTTAAAACCCTTGAGGATAAAAAGTTTTTCCAGACATTTATTACTGTAGATGCCATTGGCCCGATGAAAGCTATTAAAGCCCTTAGTCAACCTGTTGGGAAGATGGCAGATGCAATAGAAAAAAAAGATGTTTCGTTTTTAACAGCCCTTAGTGGAATTGGTAAAAGAACCGCACAAAAAATTATAGCTACCCTTAATGGAAAAGTGGAAAAATTTATTGCTGTTACAGATCATGGAATAAAAGAAGATCAGAGCACTATCTCTGCTCAAATGCACAATATCAGCCAACAGGTTGAAGATGTCCTTGTTGAACAGTTGGGACACTCTCCAGCATCTGCAAAAAGATTGATTAAAGAGGCATTTGAAAAAGACAGAACGATTTTAACACCGGAAGAACTTTTTGATGAAATTTTTCAGGAGCAAAGATAGGCATGGCTGATGGCATCCTCTCCTACTCTTCTGAGAAAAAAGGTATTGTTACCTCCAACTTGACATCAGAAGAGCAATCCAGCGATATTGTATCTTTAAGACCTTCAAGTTTTAGTGAATATATCGGGCAGACTTCAACGGTTGAAACATTGAAAATTGCCATACAGGCCGCTAAAATACGCAATGAATCTCTGGAACATATATTGTTTCACGGCCCTCCCGGGCTTGGTAAAACTACTGTTTCCCATATAATTGCCAATGAGATGGGCAAAGATTTAACTGTCACTTCAGGACCTACTTTGGAAAAAGGGGGCGATCTTATCGGGATATTAACCAACCTCGGGCAGGGAGATATCCTTTTTATCGATGAAATTCACAGAATACCCAAAGTTGTTGAAGAATTCTTATATCCGGCCATGGAAGATTTTGCAGTGGATTTT
>JBDLIV010000093.1:0-6624 GCA_039714675.1 Thermodesulfobacteriota bacterium | reverse complement strand
AGATAATATTTTTGGTGATTCAAGTATTGAAAGTTCAGGATCTGCACAGGCAAGACTTTTAAAGGAAGAATTTTACAGAACAATGATTTATATTGCAGGCAAAATTCCCCTTTGGTCAGTATTACCTACTGCAATCAGTATTAATTATTACAATAGTATTTTAGAGACGGTTTCAGAGCTTCCTAATCTTGAGAGGTATATTGATCTAGGCGACATCCATGCCATATCCACAAATGAATACCTGGGCGCATCAATCTGGCAGATGTTTAAATGGTTGAAAAGTCCGTTTAAGTCCGTAATTAAAATGGCACTTCTTGAAAAATATATTTATGAATATGGCAAAAAATCTCTGCTTTGCAACAAATATAAAGATGAATGGATGAATTCAGGAGCACATTTAAAGCTTGCCCAGAACGATTCATACTATATTTTATTGAAAAATCTTCTTAAATATTATGAAACTTGTGAAGATAAGCAGTCGGCAAAGCTTTTACTCACATGTTTTTTTTTGAAACTTGGTATTTCAAAGGATTTTCAAATTGATAATACAGTGTTTGGCCTCAAGAAGATCCTTCTTGAGAAGTGTATGAATCAATGGGGGTGGAGTAAAAGTCACATATTTGAAATAGGCAGTTTTAAAACCTGGGCTTACAAAGATATAGTTAAGCTCTCCAATTTTATTGAAAAGTTCATGGTAAACAAATATAAAACCATAAACAAAGCCCATGAAAGTCTGTTCCATGGACGATCAGAAATCAGCCCTGAAGATCGTACTGTGCTTGGACGAAAAATACTTGTTGAATTTTCAAAGCAGCCCGGCAAAGTAAGGAAAGTTCTTCTGGTGTCAAGAAGTGACAGGCATTTGCAGAACCTCTATTTAAAATATAATAAAAAGAATGATACAATTGGGACATGGCAGCTTTATAATAAAAATAAAAAAGCTTTTCAAATCCAGGAAGAATCTTTAATAAGTGCAGATACCATTGAAGAAATCGGCGCATGGCTGATTAACAACAGCCTTTATACTGAGAAGAGTGTTATAAATTTGATTCCCAATTCTGCATATGTGACTTTTGATGATATCCGTAAACTTTATAAAAATATGTATGAGTTTTTCAGTCCTATATTGACTCAAGCCATCAGTTTTGATCAGTTGTTGAAGAAAAACAGGGTGGTTTGCCTGTTTATTTCAATTAATTTCTATGCGGCAAAAAAGGAGCGCGGCATCAACGGATATTCTGCAGTGTATCTCAATTCCTGGGGAGAAATGTTTTGTCACTCTTCCTATTCCAATCAGAGATTTCCATCCATGGATCAGGCAAAACAAGATATCATGAATAAAATTGGTATAAAAAAATTGCCTTTAAAAACAGCTTTTTATTTTTCAAAGGGCGCTGCAAGGTAAGGTGTTAGTCAGGTTGATTTGTTTTGTGAAAATCAACAACTGTCTGGACAATTTCTTCCGGGTCGTCTAAAAGATGAAAAAGATCAAGATCCTGCCCGGATATCATTTTGTCTTCTAATAATCTCTCTTTTATCCATTGGACCAGACCTCCCCAGTAATCTGTTCCCACAAGAACAACCGGTACTTTTCTGATACGCCGGGTCTGGATCAATGTGATGGTTTCAAACATTTCATCAAGGGTTCCAAAGCCTCCTGGCATTACGATATAGCCTTGCGCATATTTTAAAAACATAACTTTTCTAACAAAAAAATATTTAAATTCAACCTCTATTGTCGCATATGGGTTTGGTTTTTGTTCAAAAGGAAGCGTTATATTCAATCCAATGGAATCTGCATTCTCTTTTGATGCTCCTTTGTTGGCAGCCTCCATAATGCCGCCACCCCCGCCGGTAATAGTTGCAAAACCGCTTTTGGCAAACAAGGCTGCAAGTTCTTCACATTTTTTATAATCTGAGTGGTCACTGCTGGTTCTTGCTGATCCAAAAATAGATACTGCAGGGCCAAGAGTATGTAAGGCATCAATGCCTTCAACAAACTCTCCCATGATCTTAAACAGTCGCCAGGATTCACCAGTTTTAAAATCATTAATAGGGTATTTGCCATTTACACTGTTTTGTTTCATAATTTTTTCACCTTTTGTTTGATGTTTTAATTATTTAATAACATATCTATGGTAAATTTAACCACTTTATGATATATAGGTCAACAGATTATACGCCTTTCATACAAATAATAACATTACATATAAAGCATCCTTGAATTGACATTTTTTATGGGAATATATAAAGAGAAGAAAATTTTTTTATGGAAAAAGCAACATTGGTTAAAAGTGAGCTGGGTATGCATGCGAGACCTGCTGCTGTTATTGCAAAAATTGCCATGGCAGCACAAGATGAAATATGGCTTTGTGCCAATTCAGACAAGGTTGATGCAACCAGTATTATTGATATATTAACACTTGGCGCTGTAAAAGGAACTAAGGTTGTGATTGAAATAGAAAATAATGAAGATGTTACAACTCTTAATCAGATTATTGAATTTTTTGAAGCAGGTTTTGAGGAGATATAAAAATGCAGGCTTTAGAATCTGAACAGATAATAATCAAGGGAATCAGCGGCTCTCCCGGAATTTGTATAGGCAAAGCTTATATTGTTGATAAAGAGGGTGTTGATCTTATTAAACGATATTGGATCACCGATGCCCAGGTAGTAAAGGAAATTGACAGGTTTAAGCATGCTGTAGCAAAAGCAAAAAGTGACCATGCCAAGATCATTGACTCCTTAGATGAAGATCTTGGCGAGAATTTAAATATTCTTGAAACACATATGGTGCTTTTTAAGGATAAAATGCTGTATGGCAAGACTATTGATACAATTTCCAATGAAAAAATCAATGCTGAATGGGCATTAAGAAAAGTATCAAGAAAAGTAAAAGCCATGTTCAAGGAAATTGATGATAAATATCTTCAGGCCAGAGTTAATGATATTGTCCAGGTATCAGACAAGATCATGTCATATTTAGTGGGTGCCCAGGATATTAAAATATCAGATATCAATAAACGTGTAATTCTTGTAGCCCATGATTTATCGCCTGCAGATGCAAGCCAGATACAGCTTGAACGAATCAAAGGATTTGTTACTGATAGAGGAGGTAAAGATTCCCATACAAGTATTGTTGCAAAATCTTTGAAAATTCCTTCTGTTTTTGGTCTTGGCACAGCAACGACCAGTGTTAAAAATGATGATATTTTAATTGTTGATGGCTCTTCAGGGACTTTGATCATCAATCCTGACGAGGATACGCTATTTCAATATGAAGATCGTATGACAAAATTTTCTGAATACATGGCAGATCTGCAAAGACAAAGTCATCTTCCTGCTGTAACAAAAGACGGTATTGCCTTGAATCTTATGGCCAATATTGAACTTGTTGAAGAGATTGTCGGGGCTAAAGATTATGGGGCAGAGGATATCGGCCTTTTCAGGACTGAATTTTTATACCTTGATTTAAAACGATTCCCCACAGAAGATGAACTTTTATACAAATATAAAGAGCTTGTGGAGCTGATGAGTCCCAATAGCGTTACCATCAGGACTCTTGATATTAACGGCGACAAGGTGAATCCTTACCTGACAACCATTGAAGAAGCCAATCCTTCCTTGGGGCTGCGGGCAGTAAGATTCTGTCTTGAGAACCAGGATATTTTTATTACACAGTTAAAAGCTATTTTAAGGGCTGCAGCATTTGGAAATATCAAGTTGCTCATCCCCATGATTTCCTGTGTTGAGGAAATTATTCAGGTCAAGGAAGTGATGAGCAAGGCTGTGCTTGAACTTGAACAAGAAAATAAAGTTTTTAACAAAGATATCCCTTTTGGAGCCATGATTGAAGTCCCATCTGCTGTAATGATGGCTGAACATCTTGCTGAACATGTGGATTTTTTCAGTATCGGAACAAATGACCTGATTCAATATTCCATGGCCATTGACAGACGGAACAGGCGGGTAGCCCATCTTTACCAGGCATTGAATCCTGCAGTGCTGAAAATGATTCAGATGATCTTTGACGCAGCAGAGAAGAAAAATATTGAGCTTGTCATGTGTGGTGAAATGGCAGGCGATCCAATTAATATTCCTGTGCTTGTCGGCATGGGGTTAAGAAATTTTTCCATGAACTCAGCCTCCATTCCTGTGGTAAAAAAACTGATTCGTGATCTTGATACAACAAAGGCCAGAAAAAGTGTAAAAAAGATAATGACACTTAATAATGTACAAGATATACTGGAACTTATTCAAAAGGAATACAAAGATATACTTCCTTTTACCGAGACAGATGAAAATATATGAATGCAGAATATATTAAAATTATTGCCAACAATAAAAAAGCCAGACACAATTATTTAATTGAATCAGAATATGAAGCAGGAATTGTGCTGGTTGGCTCTGAAGTAAAATCTATCCGTGAAGGAAGAGTCAGTTTCCAGGATTCCTATGCTGACATTAAAAATGGTGAAATTTTTTTAAGGCAATTGCATATTTCACCATACAAATATGCCTACTACACCAACCATGAATCCTTGCGAACAAGAAAACTTTTGCTCCATGGATATGAAATTAAAAAAATTTGGAGTAAAATCAAAGAGAGAGGTTATTCCCTTGTACCTTTGAAAATATATTTTAAAAACAATAAAATTAAAGTTAAACTCGGGCTTGGTAGAGGTAAAAAATTATTTGATAAAAGGCAGAGTATCAAACAAAAAGACATGAAACGAGACCTTGACCGGGAACGTAAAAAACAATCCTGGTAACCTTTGCAATACAACAAGAATATTGACTTTTAGCCAATAAATCATATATTAAATATAGTATTTGATCTTTTAAAATTTGGGGGCGAAATGGCTTCGACGGAGATTTTGAGGCCTATGGTAGCATACCGAGTCTTTTGTCAGCTCGTAAACTTGGCAGAATCTAAACATAATCGCAGATGATTATAATGTAGCTGTAGCTGCGTAGAGCAGCTTCCGTCCTGCCTGAAATCCTTCTTGCAGATTCAGGATCAGGGCGTCGACTATGCAAGACCGCCTGAAAGCCTGTCTGAACCTTTCAGGTTGAACTTTTCAGACTATACTGTAGCGTATCCATCTCAAGGGAGACATTGCAGCAAAATTAAATTTTGAGATAAGTATGTAGAAGCCTGGGGTGATCATTTTCGGACGCGGGTTCAACTCCCGCCGCCTCCACCAATTATAAGTAATAATTACAATTAGTTACGTATTTTTTTCTCTTCAAAAAAGTTTATCAATAGTTTATCACCACCGGGCTGTATTTTTTGTACTGCTTTGGTGGCGGTTAATGCTTCGTTAATATTTGGCAGCATGTATCTTTTAAATGCATCTGATACATGACCAGTTGCTCCTCGTTGTATTTGTTCAGGAGATAGAACTTTACCAAGGGCAGTTACTGTTGAGTGTTTAGTACCGCCATAAAGATCAACTCCTTTGATGCCAAGATTGGCGCATGCTTTATTCCACCACACTCTAAACTGTTTCGGCCCGAACTGAGCGCCAAGTTTGACTCCAGAGCGTGATTTTAAATGTCTGAAAAAATATAGATCCGGCAGTCCTTTTGGCCCACGGGTTTTGCGGATCATGTCTGAGTGTTCCGGCAACAGGTGTATAAATTTTGGAATGCCCTCTTTGGGATCTGGAAATAAAATCCAGTTTTCCTGCAGATTGATGTGTCCCTCTTTAACATTTAACATTTCACCTGGGCGCACCTTTGGATAAATGGAGAGCAGTTTAATACCAAGCCAAAGCCTTGGATTTATATGGTAAGACAGCTGTTTTATTTCATCCAGGACAGCGGCCTGATCTTCCATGGAAAGAATATTGCGCCAGGCAAGCTTAAACTTAATGTCCGGAAATTCGGGCATGTCCAGGCCAGAGCGTCTCTTCTCTCTTCTTACTACCCATGACCAAAAACTTTGCAGCACTGTGACATAATTTTTCTTTGTTTTATCACCAGAAGTAAGACCGTCAATAAAATCTTCTATCTCTGCCTCAGCAATTTCTTTGATCTGCAGGTGATCCCAGCTTTTGCCAGCAAGATTGAGCACACGCTTAATGTGCCTTTTATGACTGACACTGAGTTGTTGTTTCATTTTATGCTGCTCAAATTTACAGCGCAAAGAGTAGAATGAGAGCGGCTGATCCTTTGCCCACTCACGCTGATCAAAAGAGCCTTTATCAGATTGTACCCGAATATAATTCAGGTGCCGCTCTGCCTCATAGACGGTTTTAAACCTTTTTGTATGTGCTTTGCCAAATCTCACCTGGCAGTTGTTGCGCCAAATCATTTTAGGATGATCCGGACAGACCAGAAGATCCCTGCCCTCGACCCATTTCAAACTGCGGCCGCAAAAAAAACATTTCTGGCCGCAATAAATTTTACCTTTCATACACACCCCCACAAATATGTTATAGTCGTGGTTAGTATTATGATTAGGCCGGGCGTAGGTCAAGGTTTATTCCTTCTTTTTATGTTTATTGCACAAGGGGCAGTGGAGTATGGTAAGCGTCTTTATTTTTTTTGTAGGTTTTTAAAGCCCTTTTTAAAATTAGATATCCGATAAGATCCAATTCTGTGTCTTCGCCTTGGAAT
>JBDLIV010000092.1:0-6670 GCA_039714675.1 Thermodesulfobacteriota bacterium | reverse complement strand
GAAAAACAACTTTTAAAATTTATTGAAAAGGCAAAAGCAGTTGTAGAAAATGTGATTGTTGTTTATGGAGGCAAGTACTGCTATGTCAATCCTGATAACCCAACAAGGTTGATGCAGACAATTATTAAAGAGCAGGGCCTTGGTGTGGCAAGAGTTGAAGCTACCCACTGCATGGGAATGCTTGCAAGCGATGAAGAGATGGAAAATATAAAAAATGAACTTGCAGGAGGAGAACCGGTATGGTTTATGACTCCTGGCTGGGTAAAATATAGAAAACAGGTGTTTAAAGGCTGGGACAAGGGCATTGCCAATGAAAATTTTCCAAGGCACACCGGAGGTGCCATTATTCTTGACGGCATTGGATATCTTGATAAATATATGGAAGAGAATCCTGAAGAATTCCTTGATTACTGCGACTGGATGGGGATTCCCATGCAGGCGTATCCTGTAAGTTTAGACAGATTCAAAGGTCTTTTAATGGATCAGTTGGAAATTTTAAAAAGCCAATAGAATTGCAATAAAACATGGCAAAAATCAACTCGGAGAATATTAATCTAAATCAGACATTTAATGCTTCAAAAGATTTACAGGCTATAATTGATTCTGATTATACAATTCAGCAGATTAACTTATCTTATCTGGGTTATCTTGGTATAACACGGGAACAGGCCATAAATTCTAAATGTCATGAGATTCTTGCCGGCAAATTATGCGGGACAAGGCAGTGTCCTTTAAAGCAGGTTGTTGATAATAATAAAATTGTTGAAATAGAGATAACAAAAAAAGGTTCCAATAATGTTGTCACGCCTTTTCTTATGACAGCTACTCCCTTGTATGATAATGATAGTCGTGTCATTGGGATGATTACATCTTTTAAAAATATTGTTAAGATAAAAAAATCAGAACACCGTCTTAATAAAGTATTTCAGGGTGTGCTCTATTCCATGGCAAAAATTGTTGAAACCAGGGATCCTTATACTGCAGGGCATCAGGAGAGGGTAGCCAAAATTGCCGGGAAGATTGCCATGGAGATGAATCTCTCACCCAAAAAAATAGAAGCAATTAAAATTTCTGCTGTTCTCCATGATATAGGTAAAATTTTTGTTCCACCTGAATTTCTAACTAAACCCATTGTACTTTCAAACATTGAATTTGAAATTATAAAAAATCATTGTCAAAAAGGATATGATATACTTAAGTCCATTCCCTTTGATTATCCCATTGCAAAAATTGTTCTGCAGCATCATGAAAGAATTGACGGGTCAGGCTATCCAAATGGACTTAAAGGAGATTCAATTTTACTGGAAGCAAGGATTATCAGTGTCGCAGATGTGGTGGAAGCTATCTCCTCCAACAGACCGTACAGGCAAAGCCTTGGCATGGAAACAGCTTTTAAAGAGATTGAAAAATATAAAAATATAAAATATGATGCCGATGTTGTTGAAGCATGTTTAAAAATTCAAAAGGAGATTTCATGAAATTCGTTATTATTGGTGGTGATGCAGCAGGAATGAGTGCTGCAAGCAGGGCAAAAAGAAAAAACCCTGAGCTTGATATTATTGTATTGGAACAGACCTATGATGTCTCCTATAGTGCCTGCGGCATGCCTTATAATATTGGTGATCCTGAAAGGGATATGGAAAAGCTGGTTGTAAGAAAAGCTGATGTATTTATTGAAAAAAATAAAATAAATCTTTTAACAGGGCACAGGGTCACTGCCATTGACCGTGCAAAAAAAACTGTATCCGGGACAACCATACAAGGAGAAGTATTTAGTTTTGATTATGATAAACTTTTTATCGCCACTGGTGCCACCCCTGTAACTCCTGACCTGCCTGGTATTGATCTGCCCCAGGTCATGACCCTGAAAAGTCTTGAGCATGGTAAACATATTAAATCTTATATTAAAGATAACAAGGTTAAAAAAGCTGTAATTATAGGCATGGGCTATATTGCCCTTGAAATGTGTGAGGCTTTTGAAAAACGAGGGATAAAGACTTCCATGGTAAAACCTGGTCCTGTTTTTCTTCCCTGGCTTTCTTCAAAACTTGCAGATGTAGTTCACGAAGAATTAATCCAGGCAGGTGTTGAAATCTATTCAGGAATAAATATTGAAAAAATTGAACCTCTGGAGAGAGGTGTTAATGTTGTATGTACAAATTTAAATTTAAATGCAGACATTGTCCTTGCTGCAATGGGAGTAAAACCATGCAGTGAAATTGCAGAAAAAGCAGGTCTTGAACTTTCAATCTCCAACTCCATTGCAGTGGACCGCAAATTAAAAACATCGGATAATAATATTTATGCAGCAGGTGACTGTGCTGATGCCTACCATACAGTAAATGATAAAAAATGCTGGATTCCCCTTGCCTTAAGAGCTAACAGGGCAGGGTGGGCAGTTGCTGATAATATCTGTGGCATTGAAACCAGCCTTAAAGGTGTTGCAGGAACCTCTGTATTTAAAGTCTTTTCCCTTGAAGTTGC
Organism: Thermodesulfobacteriota bacterium; assembly: GCA_039714675.1. Taxonomy (GTDB): domain Bacteria; phylum Desulfobacterota; class Desulfobacteria; order Desulfobacterales; family Desulfobacteraceae; genus Desulfobacula. The sequence goes on along the minus strand of JBDLIV010000092.1, from coordinate 4,186 downwards.
AAGAACAGGGTTGAATTTAAAAGAAGCTTTAGATTCAGGATTTGACGCTGTGGAAAACTATGTTAAAACAAGATCCCGTGCCCATGGACATCCTGGATCAACAATGATTCATATTAATATGGTTGCAGAGAGAAAAACAGGTCGACTGCTTGGAACACAGATGGTGGGAAATGAAGGGGTTGCACATAGAATCAATGCAATTGCAGTGGCATTACATAATAAAATGACAGTTGAGGATTTTGCTGAAACTGATCTGGCTTATGCACCGCCTTTTAGTCCTGTCTGGGATCCTCTGCTTACTGCTGCAAACCAGCTTGTAAAAAAAATATAGCTCATGGAAAGAAAGATTATATCTATTGGTATATATCTTGCTAACATTAATTTAAGATAGCATATTGTATCAAGTGCAGTTTAAATTATAATAATATATAAAAGAGGAAACATATGAAATCATTAATTGTTTATTCCAGTCAGACTGAAAACACAAAAAAACTTGCAGATGTAATTTATGACACATTAGATGGTGAAAAGGAAATTTTCCAGGTTGATCAGGATCCTTCTCTTGAAGGATATGATCAGATTTTTATTGGATTCTGGTTCCAGGCAGGCAAACCAGATCCTAAAACCCTTGGATTTTTGGAACAGGTGAAAGACTCAAAGGTTTTTCTTTTTGCAACTCATGGTGCTGCCAAGGGATCTGATCATGTAAAGAATGCAGTTAATACTGCCAGGGAACTGTTAAAAGATGTTGATGTTACTGGCGTTTTTACATGCCAGGGAGAAGTGAACCCCAAGGTTCTTGAAAAGGTAAAACAAAAACCTGAACCACCTGTATGGATTAATGATGCTGCTGATGCTGTGGGACATCCCAATCAAGAGGATTTTACTGCTTTAAAACAGGCACTCACACAGTTATAAAAAAAACATGGAGCTGAATAGTAATTATTCAGCTCCATGTCGTATTTAAAAAAGCAGTAAAAAACTTAATCAGTTTAAGAGGGTCGTGCTACAAGAACCGGTACCCTGGATTTAAGAATAACACCACTGGCAGTACTTCCCACCATTAATTCCTCAAGTTCGCCATGTCCGTGTGTCCCCATGATAATAAGATCAAAATTTTGTTCCTTTGCAATTTTGACTATTTCATCAACAGGGTTTCCAGCTCTAACAATTATACGCTCTTCTGAAAGCGGGCAGTGGGGTATCTCTTCAAGAACTTTTTGTGATGTAGCTTTCATTCTTGCATGGATAGCTGTTGTTGCAGCTTCAATATTCTCTTTGTTAAATTCATTTTTTTTAGTTTCATTGATTATGCCTGATAAATCAATCCCTGTTCCTGAAGAGTATTCGGTCAGTATATCAGGAACAATATGAACAGCATGAACCTGTGCATCATATTTGTTTCCAATGCTGCATGCATATTTTACAGCATGCCGGGCTGTTTCAGATAAATCCGTGGCAAAGAGTATCTTTTTTACATCAACAATAATTGATGTACCTTTTTCAAATTCCAGAGCTGTGGGTTTTTCAATTTTTTCAGGCTCAGATACTTTTTTGGGTTCAATTTTAGTTTTACCAAACATTACATCAATAAATTTTACATACCAGGCAGCAGATTGAATCTGAATTATATAGGCAAGTGATATTAAAAGGGCAATAGTCATGCCTTCTTTGCCAAAAGCCGTCATTGCAATGGCAAGAGCAATTGATAAATCCCTCATGACAACACCAAAAACCATGGCAATAGCATCTTCTCGTGAAAAGAAAAACCTGCCGACTATGGTTAATAAAACATAGGATATAATATAAAAGACAGCAAGTGGAATTAGAATACTTATGATATCTCCAGGGTTGGCAATAATATTTTTTGCTTTTAAAGACATTGCAAGAAAAGCAATCATGACAACACCAAGTGCTGAAAATGGAGGGAAATTAGGCTTTATTTTCTGGTTCCATGTTGTATTCCCATATTTTTTTATACAGGCATATTGAGTGAAGAGACCGACAAACAGAGGCACAAATACAAATATAGCAATTTGTTTGAACATATGAAGCATGTTTACTTCTATGGTAGCCCCCATAAATACTTTAGTAAAAATTGGAGCAGCAAGCGATCCTATAACAAGTCCGAATACAACCATTTTAATAGCTGCTTCCTTATTTCCCTTAGCAAAGCCTGTCCAGGAAATTGTCATTCCAGATGTTGGCAGAACACCAATTAAAAAGAGTCCAACTGCCCAGAGACCAAACTTGGGATCCTGGCCAGATAGAAAAATTTTCCCAATGAAAAATACAATCAGAGGAATAAATATAAAATTGATAATCTGGGTTACGAGTTGAAGTTTTAAATCCTTACCTTTAAATATGGTTTTCACATTCAAAGTTACCATCATGGGATAGACCATTACAAATGTTACAGGAATAATAAATTGTTTTAAGGGACCTGCATTAAATAGGTATCCAAAAATTAATCCACAGAACATGGAAATGGGGATTGCATAGACAAGGTTCTTTTGAATTTTTGATAATAATTTTACCACTGTTTAAATCCTTTATATTTTTAAATTATGTTTTTTACGATGTCCGGGAACAAGTTTGCATCAGTATGGGGCAGGAATTGAGCTCTTGTGAATTCGTCCATAAATGCATTATTGCTTGAAAAATCAATATAGGTCATGGCATTTGAAATAGATATTGCCTGCTGGCGATAGGTATTGGAAAGAAGTGCCATATATGCTCCTGCTATGGAAGAGTTTCCCATGTATTGAAATTTATCTCTGTCAATATCTGGAAGCAGTCCTATTGTTATTGCTTTTTCAATATCAAGGAATTGTCCAAATCCGCCGGTTATAATCATTTTATTTATGGAAGAAAAATCCATTCCAACCTGTTCAACAAGGATGCTGAATCCTGCATATACAGCGGCTTTGCTTAGAACCAGGCTTTTTATATCTGACTGGGTAAAAATAATATCTTCGTCCGAGTTAATATTTTTGGCATATTCAATAATAAAAGCTGGCTCATCATTAAACAGTGTAAGCCTTGGGTGATCAGGTTCAATTTTAAATTTACCATCCTGGCCTATGACTTTTTTTAACAGCATTTCAGAGAGTAAATCTATCATCCCAGAGCCACATATGCCCCTGGGCTTAGAATTACCGATTACCTGATATTCAGGTTCAAAGGTTTGGGAATTAAGAGTGATTTTTTCAATTGCGCCATCTTCAGCCCTCATACCCCATCTGATTCCACCGCCTTCAAAGGCAGGGCCTGCAGAACAGGCAGCAGTCATTAGAAATTCATCATTACCAAGAACAATTTCACCATTTGTACCAATATCTATAAAAAGAGTAATATCTTCAAAATGATTAAACCCGGTATACAAAACACCTGAAACAATATCTCCACCCACATAGCTTGCAGGTCCCGGCATGATAAAAACACCTGCATAATAAGCGGCTTTTAAACCTATTTCACCAGCCTTGATGATGGGGAATTCAGCCACAGTCGGGATATAAGGCTCTCTTCTGATATATGTAGCTTTAATTCCCAATAATAAATGGGTCATGGTAGTATTACCGGAAATAACAATGTTTTCAACCTGCTTATGATCAAGATTTATGGAATCAAGTGCCCGTTTACTGAGATTATTAATGGTGGAAATAGCCATTTTCTTTAATTTTTTTACACCATCTTTTTCAGAACATACAATGCGGTTTATAACATCATCACCGCATGAAGCCTGTCTGTTATGACCTGATGCAGCACTTAAAATATCGCCACTGTCCATATCAACAACATAGACAACAATGGAAGTAGTACCTAAGTCAACAGCAAGACCAAGGGATTTTTTTGCATGATTTAAGGGGTTTACAGCAACTATTTCTGAAGAACATTTTTTCCATAAAATTGATGCGACTACCTTGAAATTTTCATCTCTGACTGCTTGAGTTAACTGGCGCATCACCCTGATATTCGTACTCATCTTAGAAATATCAAACCCAGATTTTTTAAGTGCTCGTTTTAATCTGTCAAGATCACTCACAGTATCTTCCAGGGTTGGCAGATCAAGCTGCAGTTCAACTTTTTCCACAATAGGTTCAATTTTTTCCACAAGACCTGACAGTTTTTGTGTAGCAGCTTCACCCATTCCCGCAGCTTTTAATTTTTTTTCAATGGTCTCTTC
>JBDLIV010000091.1:0-6766 GCA_039714675.1 Thermodesulfobacteriota bacterium | reverse complement strand
CCAAAACTTTTCTTGTCAATAATTCTTTTAACTCCTGCCAGAGATTTCCCACCGGCAAGGAGCCATAAATTTTTCCTGGCTCTTATAATACACTCTTCCGGTGCAAGCTCTTTTGTCAACAATTCAGTTAAGCCGGCTCTTGGTTTTTTACCAAGATTATAGGAAGATTGCCCCTGGGTGTCTGTATCCACAAGAAGGACCTTATATCCGGCAAGAGCAAGTCCTGAACTCAAATTAACAGAAGTCGTGGTTTTACCCACACCACCTTTGCTTAAGGTAACACAAATTTTTCTGGGCCCCTTGATAGCTTCTTGAGATTTTTCTTCTTCATGACTAATGAGTTTATCAAGTTCAACAGGAAATTTGTGACTGCATGATTTACATCGAGCAGAAATTTTCTTTTCCAAAGGAGCATTTTTCTTAATTGTATTCAAATCAACGTTGTGCTTCTTTTTACACTTCGGACAGACGATTATAGCCACTAATCCTCCTTTTTAAGTTTCTCAACAATAGCATTTACAGCTATTTGGGCTATTTGTTCCATTGAAATAGCCCTCTTTCTCTAGGAAACCTTAACTTTAATTTTAGCTCTGCCTTCCCAAACCTGAACAGATACATTATCTTTTGAAGTCTGCCAAATTTTTTCTCCATGATTTTTAACTACTTCATCTTTAATTTTACTATCATTTTTATAAATAAGGCAGTCTAATTCTTCAACAGAAGCGGCAAAATCACTCCCAAGATCTTCCAGAATATTGTCCATTATATCTAATTGTTTATAATTCATTTACTCTTCTAATCAATTATGTTTATCCTGCTTTAATAATTGATTTTTCATCGTTAAAATAATTTCACTTAATTTATCTGAACTCTGCCTGTCAATATCTATCCACTGGATACCACAATGCAGGGATTTTGGTTCTTCCGGTGAAAAATGGATAATCCCGACCTTTAGATTCTTGAATATATGATCAAAAATATGAAGTTCACAGTTTCTAATAATTTCATCAATGGCAAAAATAGAATTATCTTCACGCCAGATCCCAATGCCTCCTTGTGCAATATCAACTATTTTGTATTTAGTTCCCCTAATCACAAGAAAAATGTTTTCCACCCCTTCAATTGGAACACGAAAAGCCCTACGAACAATTTCAAGTGAAGTTGTATCTTCCTTGATCTTTTGGAATTCATTGGATTGATTATTCATTGGGTCACCTTTGAACTTAATAAAAGTTTAAAGTTTACATCTGATTTTGTATCAAATAATTTAATTTTGCTTGAAAATATACCAGTAAAGAGTGTACCAGGCAAGCAAAATCATCAAAACCATGTAAAAAGAAAGGGGGTGTAAAAACAAAATGTTCTACACCCCCTTTTAATTAAACAATACTATAAATTAAAAAGTATGGTTTAGTGCGCGCCTATGGTAGCAAGTGCAGCTTTGAGTCCAGGATGAGCATACATCAGAATCAAAGCAACAACAAGTGCATAAATAGCTAGAGATTCAATCATTGCAAGACCAATCAGCATATTAACCTGAATTTTACCGGTTGCTTCAGGGTTTCTTGAAATACCAGTCATTGCTCCACCAACGGCTGTACCCATGCCAATACCGCAACCTAATGCTGCTATACCGATTGCAAGACCAGCTGCCAACACAGTACCTGTTAGAAATTCCATTCTTTACTCCTTTATATAAAAATAGTTAAATAATATAAAATAACGGGCTTCTTCCGTATCCCGTAAAACTTAAATTTAGTGTGCCTCGTCTATTGCACCCGCAATATACATGGTTGAAAGCAGAAAGAAGACAAATGCCTGTACAAGCGCGACAAATGCACCAAGAGCCATGACAGGGAGAGGTACGAGAAACATGCCAGCCAGCATTAAAAGTATTAAAACCACAAGTTCATGGCCTGCCATATTTCCAAAAAGACGGAAAGTAAGAGAGAGAACCCTTGCAATATGACTTACAATCTCAATGGGTAAAAACAAAGGAATCATTAGAGGTATAGGCCCTAAAAAATGTTTTATATATTTCACGCCATGATATTTAAGACCTATAACATGGCTCCATCCGACTGCAAGTAAAGCGCATGCCAGTGTAGTATTAATACTGGCTGTGGGAGGATAAAAACCGGGAATCAATCCAAAAAGATTTCCCAGTAAAACAAATAAAAATATTGTTATTACAAATGGGACAGATTTTCTTCCCTCTTCACCAGTAATTGAAACCACAAACTCTTCAAGACCTGAGACTAAAGTTTCAAATACATTTTGAGCTGTGTCCGGCACCATGGAAATACTTTTTCCTGCAAGCCATCCAAAGAATATTAAAACAATCATGCAAAGCCACATATATGTAACATGTGCATTAGCTGCTGCCCACTCTTCCAAACCAAATATCGAAAACAATGAAGTAAGAATTAAATATGGATGTTCCACCTTATACCGCCTCCTTGAAAAATGATCTTGTTAACTCAAATGCCGTAGCAATAAATATGCTTGCCACAACCACTGACAGACCCGTTACAAGCCCGAATGGATGAACAATCTGTTTTGATAAAAGCAGATATATTATAATTGCATTTACAGCAAATCGAATATAGTATTTTACGATGATATTAAACACAAGTGAACGTCCCCGGTTTAATACAAGCTCGGGGTCAAACATTTTTTTAAGCGTACTTTTCAAAAGATGAAAATTAATTGCCACAATCAACCCTCCAAGGATTATCCCGAGAGTAAATTTCTCCGGGGCAATCATCAAGCCTGTTATTCCTCCAGAAAATAACAGCAGCCAGTTTGTGATCGTCACAAAATCAACAACTTTATGAATATTTTGCATTAAAATTTTTTTCCCTTTTTACCTGCTCTGATAATATTATTGAAACCCGCAGCAATTCCAACTGCCAGACCCACAAACATTAAAACAGGGTCAGTATCAAATTTTTTATCCAGCCAGATACCTATGAAAAGGCCAATAAAAACCGCAAGTGCCACTGACATACCAAGGCTGGCAAAATATCCCAATTCCCTGATGGTCTTGCCTGTTTCTTTTTTCATTATCCGCCAATATAACCTTTTCATTTAGCCTTAAAGACTAATTTATCTTCAAAGCAAATATCATGTGACGAATCTCAAGTCAACATGAAAAATATTAAATTATATTTAAAAACCCGGAGTTGCTGTCATGGGTGATTTCACCTATTATCCAGGCCTTCTGCCCCCTGGTTTTCATCTTTTCAACAAATGCTTCATCCTGGTTTTTATCCATACTGATTAATAATCCTCCAGATGTCTGGGGATCAAACATTAAATCAAGAATTGCACGGTCAACTTCTTTATCAACCTCTATGAGTTCTTGGAAAAATTTGCGATTTTTATGGGCACCAGCCGGCACCATTCCCATATTTGCAAATTCCAATACATTTTTCAGCAGAGGGACCTGCTTGGTATAAAGCTTAATGCTTTTTTTCGAACCCTTGGCCATTTCCAGCAGATGCCCTGCAAGTCCAAATCCTGTAACATCTGTGCAGGCATTAATTTTGAACTTAAATTGAGTTATCACACTTACTGCTCCCTTGTTCAACATGGACATGACCTTAACCGCCTCTTTTATATTCTCCTCTTTTGCAACCCTTCCCTTTATGGCGGTTGACATGATTCCTGTGCCAACAGGTTTTGTTAAAATAATTGAATCTCCTGTCTGAGCTGCAGAATTGGTTAAAACCTTGTCAGGATGTACAATGCCTGTGACACTGAGCCCATATTTAAATTCCGGATCATCAACACTGTGTCCTCCCACAAGAGTTGCACCGGACTCATTTATTTTATCCAACCCCCCTTTCAATGTTTCAGACAAAACACTTTCATCCATATCTTTGCCTGGGAAACAGACGATATTCATCACCGTAACAGGCTTTCCTCCCATGGCATAGACATCACTTAAAGAGTTGGCAGCAGCAATCTGACCAAATTCATAGGGAGAATCTGTAACAGGAGTTAAAAAATCAAGGGTCTGAATAAGTGCTGTTTCAGCATCAAGTTTATATACTCCGGCGTCATCAGGAGATTCAAGACCAACAATAAGATTTGGGTGGGATTTGATTTCAAGCCCCCCCACAATTCGATCCAGTGCCCCTGGATCAAGTTTAGCAGCTCAGCCCGCAGCTTTTACTTTTTGTGTTAAAAAAACTTTGTCTGCTTTTGGAGGATTAAGACCTCCCATATTTAAAATTTCCATTTTTAAACCCTCTATTATTCTTGACAGCCCATCACACCAAAGTGATAGCACAGGCAAACCTGCCCGTTGTTTTCTCTCCTCTGTAAGAGTAAAATTCATCCATATTGCACCTGGTGCAAATTTCCATATTTTCAATATTTGCTTTTTTTATACCCTTGTCCATAAGCTGATCACAACTCATTTCCCAAAAATCAAAATAATCTTTATCTTCAATTTTATATTTCCACAAACTTTCTGGAATCTCATCCCTGTAATTTACAAACTCAGAGCAGCATGGGCCAAGGCTTGGAGAGATACCTGCAATAATATTGTCAGGCTCACATGCAAATTCAGATATCATTTGAGCAACGCATTTTCCAATAATATTTTTAACACTACCCCGCCATCCTGAATGAATATTTGCAATAACTTTTTTTTCATGATCATATAAAATAACAGCCTGGCAGTCGGCAACCAGAATCACAAGAAACACATCTTTCATATCTGTAATAATACCATCTGCTGTATATGCTTCTTTGCCAGGTTGAAAACTTTCTGATAAATAATTTTCAGCCTTTTTCAATATCTTGATTTCTGCTCCATGAACCTGGTTTAAAAAAATGAGAGGCTTCATACCCATTTTTTTTATTATAAGCTCTCTGTTATCTGCTATGGCTGATCTTTTATCTCCTGGATTCATACCAATATTCAAAGAATCAAATTCGCCTCTGCTTGTTCTGCCTGATCGTGCAAATATACCGTGAACAATATTATCATGATTTTTTAAATGATCAAACTCATGAACCGTGATATCACTGTTTCCCATAATAGAGTTCACCGATTCGTTTAATAATTGTTGTGGTTGAGATACCGGGTTCCAGATCAACTCTCTCTATTCGCCCCTTGTTTTTTTTTACAAATTCACCCCCAATAATCTGATCTTCAGGCCAGTCTGCCCCTTTAACCAGAATATCTGGCATAATGACTTTGATCAAAGCCTCTGGATCAGGATCATCAAACAATACCACATAATCAACAGATGACAAGGCTGCAACAACCTCAGACCTGTGTTCCTGGCCAATCACCGGACGATTTTCTCCCTTTATGAGTTTTACAGAAATATCGGAATTCAAACCAAGAACCAGTATATCCCCAAGGTTTGCAGCATGGTTTAAATATTTCACATGACCTGCATGAAGAATGTCAAAACATCCATTGGTGAATACTATAGTTTTCTTGGCATCCCTATATTTTTTTGACAAAACTCTTATTTCAGACAAGGTGGCAATTTTACCCATAAAGATCATCTCTCCTGTCTTCCATACATGGGATTGAAGCTCTGGCATCTTTTACAAGTTCTAAATCAATATTGGCAGAAGCACAAACATCTTGATCCCGGGCCTCAGTTAGAACATGCCCCAATGGATCCACAATCATAGACATACCTGGAAATTTTAAACCGTCCTCCTCCCCTGTCCTGTTTGAGCAGACCATAAACAGTTGATTTTCAATGGCCCTGGCCTTAATTAGAGTTTTCCAGTGTTCTTTTCTTGGTTCAGGCCATTGTGCAGAGACAATAATCATTTGAACACCCTGCAATAACAATTTTCTTGCAAGTTCCGGAAATCTTAAATCATAACATGTCATAAGCCCTATCCTGCCAAAACTTGAATCAATCACAGCTATCTCATTGCCTGCAGTATAGTATAAATGTTCATCTGTCAGCTTGAAAAGATGCAGCTTTTTATATCTGGCTTTTATTTTCCCATCCCTCTCTATGAACACCATGGTATTAAATATCTGATCCTTCTCTTTTTCAGGAAGTGTTCCTGCAATGGCCATCTGGTTCTCTTTTGCAAACAAAGAGAGTCTTTCCAACACTTTGCCTGTTAGCTTTGAATGCTGTTTTAGATTCTCATTATCAAAAGAGCATGAAAACATCTCCGGCAGCACAGCAAGATTTACACTGTCTAATGCAAGCTTTGCAAGATATCCAAGGGCTGTATCTAAATTAGTTTCAATCTGTCCTGATTTTACATCAAATTGAACAACTCCTGCTTTAAATTTTAATTCTTTTTTCAAACTTTTCACCCTTTTGTATTATTAAAAATATCCTTCTCCTTAAAAATCTTTTTAACAATATAGTTTCATACTTTTACCGTCAATATTTTTATGGCAAATATTCAGAGAGAATTTAAAAACTGTTGATACATTATCATGTTGATGTTATAAAATCAGATCAATAAGCTTAAAAAATGATGATAAATATTAAACTTAAGAGAAATTATGGAAAAAGAGAATAAAAAGCCTGCACCTCCACAGATGAGTCCCTATGTTTTTACTGTTTTATTGATTGGATTTGGCTTGTGGTGTTTCTGGGATGGATGGGTAACAAGTGATCCTGAAATGCTTGAACATTCAACTTTTAACAGGGTATTGAGTGGGATTTTGCTTCCCTGGGGTATTTATGATTATTTTAAGATAAGAAAAAGGACAAAAAAAGAGAAACAATCAAAAGATTAGTTAAAACCCTCGAGCGTC